>NZ_JAHENT010000051.1 GCF_018609725.1 Methanohalobium sp.
AAAACTGCACTCCTGCAACATGCAGAGGTGTCCGAATTGTGGTTATGAAATTGTTCCCGAAACAAAACTGATTAAAAAATTGCGAGGGCTGATAAATGGAAATAAGTGAAAATGCTGAAGAGATACTGGAAAAACTGTGGATTTGTTCACAGGAACATGGGCAAAGTTCTATAGAACTTGAATCATTGAACCTTGACAAAGAATCACCAGAGGTTCTGGAACTACTGGATATGGATAATATTGATTTAAATTCGGATTCAAAAATCGTGCTTAAACATGAGGGTTATTTCAACGCGAAAAATGTTGTGAGGCGTCATCGACTTGCTGAGAGGTTGCTTGTGGATGTACTGGATAAAAAGGAGGGTGTTCACAAATCAGCATGCGAATTCGAGCATATATTACATGACGGTGTCGATGACAAGGTTTGTGTACTGCTCGGACATCCAAGAAACTGCCCTCATGGAAACCCTATTCCAAAAGGTGAATGCTGTAAAAAGGATGAGAAAGAAGTAAGCAGCATTGTTAGACCGCTTTCTGCATTAAAACTGAATCAAAGGGGCAAAATCGCATACTTTGAGATTCAGGATAACGAGAAACTGCAGAAACTGATGTCGATGGGCATCCTTCCGGGAATGCCGGTAAATCTGGTACAGTCATATCCGTCCTATGTCTTCGACCTCGATCAGACCCGTTATGCTGTGGACAAGGAGATGGCGGATTATGTATTTGTAAGAGTGGACCATAATTAATTTCAATGAATCTACAGTTCAGCCATTTTGATGTTTATGGATTTCCAATTAATCCTGAAAACTATCAAAATGGCAGAAATATTTTTTATTCCAAAGCACTTTGAAAAATCTGTGTCCATTAAATATAATCTTTAATTAGATGGTATTTTTAAAGTTGTCTGTTTTTGAGCATGGTATTTGTATCCGAATAATTGGTTTTCTGTAAGAGTAGTGTTAACATTAACTGTAATATTTGCACTATCCTCAATTTTCCATGCAGGTTTTAATAAAAAGTGCAGAGTAACAGTTCCCTTTCCTTGAGGGCTCATATCAGGGATTTCAAGTCGGGTGTTAAAATTCTCTGTTTTTTCAAAATGTATTTTTGGGAACGGGAACCCATCAGGAGTTTTCAAAAATACATCACCGCGTTTTTCTATCCATGACCCTCTTCTTGGGTATTTGACTGTTAGATCCATGCTTTCTATAACAGTATTTTCACTGTGAGAGGCTGCAACCCTTAATGGTATTTCACCGGTTTTGTTGTTGTATCCCTGATGATACAGCATCGATATAGTCAGTATTCGCTTATTATTATCATAAAAAATTAGATGTTTTTCACCATCTTCTAAAACTTCTCTGGGTTCGCTTAATGTTTTTTTGGATATTGAGATTTCATAAATACCGATGGATGCAACTGCTATCAGTACGATTACAATTCCAATCGGTATTTTTCTGAATCTCATGTAATTACCTAAAAAATGGAATATTTTTTAACCTTTTTTCTTGTATATCCATGATACCATTGGTTCGCATCTGTCAATAGGAGATGGAGTGCTTTTTGGGTAGCCCAGTATTATCGGTGCCACTATCTTGAAATCATGCGGTATATCAAGGTCATCCAGTAGTTCAGGGCTCTGCTGTATAAAAGCACCTGCACCAATCCAGCAGCTACCCAGACCCAGCGAATGGGCTGCAAGCATCATGTTTTCCGCACAGAGAGCACAATCATAGTCAGCCAGTTTGTCATCCCTGTTGTGCATTACAATCACCAGAATTGGGGCATCATAGAATAGATTGAAATCCTTGTTTTTCATTTTTTCTTTCAGGTCTTTGGCCAGTTGTTCAGTACTGTCTTTGAGATGTTCCTGCACCATTGGTTTTATGTGGTCTGATATCTCCTTTATAATGTCTTTACCACTAATAACCACAAAGTTCCAGGGTTGCAGACCCAGTGCTGTGGGTGCATGGATACCAGCATCTATCACTTGGTTAACAATATCTTCAGAAACCTGTTTATCAAGATAATCCCTTACACTACGGCGTGATTTTATAGCTTCAATAACCGGATTTTCTTCATTATTTTCTTCGGCCATACAATAACCTCAAAACTTTCATTATATTTATACTCCCCTTTTAAATACTCTGATGCTGCGAATTTATAAATAATTGTTGAAAATGTCAATCAAGTGTTTTGCAATATTAACCTTCAACATTTATAATCGATAGATAAATCTAAAAGGTTGGAGTTGATTACGTTGAATTGTTGTGGGATAATTTTTTGGTAAATTTTCTGGGACAGTGTGTTTAAAAATTAGTGAATTAATACAACAGGGATAAATAATGGAGCCGTTTTTAATCGCTGTAATTGTTTTTTTCCTTGCAATATTGTTTTCTATTATTGGCACAGGCGGTTCCACAATCTATGTACCCCTTCTTTACTGGATAGGCATAGATTTGCATATTATTATTCCAACAGTACTACTGATAAACACGTTTGCTACAGGTTCAGCAACCATTTCTTACACTAAAAAAAGAATGGTGGATTTTAAAACTGCAATACCTTTAATATTAACATCAGTTGTAGGAGCACCAGTAGGAGCCTATTTTTCAAAAAGTACACCCCAGGATTTACTGATATTGATATTTGCTGTTTTTTTGTTGTTAATTGGAATTCATATGGTATTTACCAGTTATAGGATAGGACATTTAAAGTGTACTGGTAGAGGAACCAGAAAAAATGTGATTATTGGTCTGATATCGGGTTTTATGATAGGAATTGTTGCAGGTCTTCTGGGATTAAGTGGAGGGGTTTTTATAGTTCCATTGTTGGTATATCTTGGGTACAATATAAAAACCGCTTCTGCGACCTCTTTATTTATCATTGTGTTTACATCGATTTCCGGGTTTTTGGGACATATCGGTACAAATATTGGAAGTCTTGATGCTGGTTTATTGGTATATTCATCTTTAGCTGGCTTTCTCGGTGCACAGGTAGGTTCATATTTTATGATATACAGGTTGAAGTCAAAAACCATTAATCAGATGTTTGGTATCGTTCTCTGGGTTGTAGCCATTCGGCTTATTATTGGTTTCATCTGATTAATTTCTGAAAAAGGATTGTTTTAATGAAAAACTTTAATAATATTGTTGCAATTGTATGGGGCTGTAATGGGCTCGTAGGGTAGTCAGGACATCCTAATGGGCTTCGGTGCAACAATAAAGTTGCGAAGACACCCATTGACCCGTGTTCAAATCGCGGCGAGCCCGCCAGTTTTTTTTCTGTTATTCTTTACAGTTGTCAATTATTTAATCTCATTTTTAATCATAACTTTTTTATAAAAATCAATGGATGAAATATTTTCTGATATAAATGCTGCAAACTAATACTGTCCTTTTGCTGGGTATTGTTTCCCTTGTTTTAATGGCTTCTGGTGTATCTACAACAACACAAAATGAATATCCTGTAAAATATAGTAATCCATGGGATGAATCACCGATAACCGTCTATATTGACAATGAAAATGTTCCGTCAAATTACAAATCCACCTATTATGAACAGGTGAAAAAGTCTCTCGAATACTGGGAACAGGGTGGAAACGGGCATTTGGGTTTTACTCCTGAATTTAAACTGGTGGATTCAAAAAATCCCGACATCAGGATAGGATGGGTAAAACATCTGGATGATGAAAATATCAAAAAAAACACTGCAGTAGTGTCTAAACTTGATACTTCTGGAAAAAGTATATCAAAGTCTGAGATACGTTTAGAGGTGGGTTCATACAGGTACCGTATGTGGAACCAATACAGTGACCAGACAATGTTTACATTATCCAGACATGCATTAGGACGTTCTCTAGGTCTTGGATACAGTAATGATAAATTGGATATCATGCATCCACAGTACAAAAAGGACAGTGGTTTTAAATCACTACTTATGGATAAAAAAAATGACCTATTAAATATTGGCACCATTGCAGCAATTTTACTAAATTTTTCGCTAATATTAATGGTTGTATATAATCTTGTATCTTGGAACAACCTGAAAAAGAAAAAAGAAAGGATTGAAAAGTATCACTAAATATAATTTTTAGTAATCCATAATTTCCATTTCAAACCCTATAACAGGTTCACCCAATCCAAAGTTTGTAATTACTTGGGGGTAGATTTCTCCCATGACTCCAACTTTTTTCCCATTTACCAATATGTCAGCACGCCTACCCCCTATAAATGCAGGGTCATCAGACTCTTCTACTTCATATTCAACCATTCTCTCGCGCATGACAGCATCTACAATCTCTCTTATATCGGTAAAGTTTACTTCAGGGTGAATTGATACCGCAGCCAGATTTCTGTGAATTTTACTATTTATTACCACATCTCCAAACTCGAAGATGGATTGTGGGAGTTCCCTGTGCTGGTTCATGGAGAGTATTTCCATAAGGTTTGGAAGAATTGTAGTTCTAACTATTGTCTGGTCTTCACTTATGGGATGCATGACATAGGTTACATCATCTGTTATGTTACGGCACATATTATCAAAATGCACCCGCTCATTACTTAGAGTGAAAGACATGACTTCAGAATATCCGAGACCGGTCATGATTTCGCATATATTGTCACTGATAATCGACACTTCATGAGCGCTACCAAATGTGGCACTTTCAGGAAATACTGGTTGTATATTATCATACCCGTACCCAATAGCAATATCTTCAACAATATCATAATTGTGCAGAATATCGGCACGGTATGGGGGTACTTTGACCTCAATTGATTTATTATTCTTTATATCTGCACCATAACGCATTCTCTGGAGCTGCTTTAATATTTCATCCTGGGATAGTCCAGTTCCTATCAATGAATTGATTTCTGATACTTCAAGTTTACAGGATAAAGGTTCTAAATCAGGTAAGGTTTTTTCATTACCATCAGAATCTATAATTTTTACTGATTCAACACTTCCTCCACGATCTGCAAGTGCAGTAACCAGCACATTGAGGGCAACATATACCGACTCGCTCAGCCCGGTAACATCAATAAAAAGGTCTGTTGTATTCTCGGTTATCTGAGTGCGTTTGCTGTTTATTATGGGTGGAAACGAAAGAACGTTATCTTCAGCGTCAAGTATCATAGGGTATTTATCGAAACTTTCAAGAATATATGCAAACTTCATGCCCTTGGGATGTTTTTCAAGAATCTGGTTCATTGACATTGGTTCTGTGAAATCAAGCGGGATAAATTCTTTATCTGGGTCAGCAGCCATATATCTAAAAGGTGGGGTGATATTTGAGAGGTCGTGAACACCGATAGAAACCTTTTTCCTGTTGCGCCCAACTCCCCAGTGTAAATCTTCCTGTAAATCCATCAAAGATTTTATGGAATTCGCATTGAAATTGACATTTCTGATAACAGCACATGCAAGATAGGGGCGGATATGTTCAATGTCTTCATCTTTCTCAATTTCAATATTTGATGAATCCAATTTGTAATCCTGTAAACCGGTTTCTATGTTCAGAAAACCTCTCAAGGCACGAGCAGCACCTTCTACACTGTATAAATCAGGTCGGTCAGGGAAAAATTCGATATCTATATATTCATCTTCTATTCGTTCAATGTCTGCACCCATCATGGGGATTTGCTCAACTATGGTATCCCTGTCGACTGATGTAAGACTTTCAAGATCTTCATAATTCAGGGTTATTACTGGCATAAAAGGAGTCCTCTTTTAATTTTTAAAGTTATTGATAAGTTATAGAGCAACATACCCAACTTTGGATTTAATATTTTTGTTCTATTTTATACATCATTCAAAAAGATTTAAGTTCTACTACATAGTTTTATATTTTTCCAATAATATTTTATGTAATAATACAGTTATAACAATAATAATGATGTTATAAAAAACATTAACTTGTCTAAATTAATTATTACATTTTATTGAGTAGTTACTCTTTATGGTGAAATGATGGGTGACAAAAACGGTCCAGAATCACAACCTGATAATACTGATAATAACAAGGTTTATGATAGCCCGGTTAATTCTACAAACTCATCTGGTACACAGGTATCTGGTGAATCTGGGCCTAAGATATTTGCTCCTGAATATTCTGACAATACTGGTTCATCAGATTCAGATGATACAAATGATGAAAATTTTGATAAAGATGATTATATTCTGACACCTTCAGAAGATGTTGAAAGCACATCTCAATGGCTGTCTGATAAACACGAATCAGATAAAGAACATGATAAAAATCTTGGTATTTTGGCACCTGAATCAGGATTTGAAACAAATAAACAAAAATCAGATGAATCTGAGATAAAGGAAAATGAAAGTGAAGATAGTGATCAATCCGGGAAAAACCTGGTAAAAAGTATAATTCATGAAAAAAAATCCAAAAAACTAAGACCGGGTGCTGAAGACGCATCCTCAAAATCTGATGAATTTTTTGAAGAATCCGAACCAGAAGAATTAACGTTTTTTGATAAAGTAAGAAACCTTTTCAAACAAGAAACCTTTGAAATTGAAGCATATAACCCCGATGAGCATGGTCCGTTATCTGTTTTTAAAGGTGTAGAAGGCTATGAAGAAATTGATAGATATTGGGTAAATGAACCCTATGCGTTTGTTGTAATTCTTTTTAATCCTGAAATAAACGATTATCTTTACTATCTTGTAGAACCCGAACTGAGTGACTTTGAAACGACGTTTCTGACAGAAATTAAAGACCGGTTGCGTAATGCCTTACTGGTTGAAAATATTGAAAATAAAGATGATAAGGAAGCAGTACTGGATGAAAAAATACGTATTATCATTAAGGATTATGCTATTGATGTGACACCCCTGATGCTTGAAAAAATTTCCTACTATATAAAGCGTGATTTTGTCAGATACGGTAAAATTGACCCGCTGATGAATGATGATTATATAGAAGATATATCAGGTAACGGTCACAATATTCCGCTGTTTTTGTATCACAGGATATATCACAATATAGCCACAAACATTGCATTTACAGAAGATGAACTTGATTCTTTCATAATACGTCTTGCACAGAAATGCGGAAAGCATATATCACTGGCTGAGCCGATGGTTGATGCTTCAATGCCGGATGGTTCCAGAGTTCAGATGACTCTCAGTACTACAATAACTACACATGGGAGTACATTTACCATCCGTAAATTCAGTGAAGTACCGATAACTCCTATCGACCTTATTGATTGGGGTACTTTTTCTTCAGAACAGATGGCATATCTCTGGCTTTGTATTGAAAATAACAAAAGTCTCATTTATGCAGGGGGTACTGCTTCAGGTAAAACCTCATCTTTAAATGCAGTATCTCTCTTTGTCCCTGAAAAGGCGAAGGTAGTAACACTTGAAGATACCCGTGAAATCAAACTACCGCACACAAACTGGATTCCTGGGGTTACAAGGGACTCATTTACAGCTGATGAGCGTGGTGCTGTGGATATGTATGATTTATTAAGGGCGGCTCTTAGGCAGCGTCCTGAATATCTTATTGTGGGAGAGGTAAGAGGTAAAGAGGCGTTGACACTTTTCCAGGCAATGTCCACAGGACATACCACATTTTCTACCATGCATGCAGATTCTGTTCCTTCAGCAATCCATCGGCTTGAAAATCCGCCTATAAGTGTACCCAGAAACATGATACAGGCACTGGATATAATGACTATTCAGGCACAGACCTATGTCAGTGGCAAACGAGCAAGAAAGAACCTAAAAATTGTAGAAATTGTTGATATAGATCCCAATACCAGAAACTTAAGGACAAATGATATTTTTGTCTGGGATTCAGCAAGGGATACATTCCAGAGGACAGGCGAATCCCAATGCATCTATGAAATTCAGAGAAGAAGAGGTTGGAATGCTGCCCAGATAAATGAAGAACTCCATTACCGTGAAAAGATACTGGATTATATGGTAAACAATGATATCAGGGATTTCAAGGAAATATCAGAGATAATCAAGTCCTATCAGGCAACACCTGAAAAACTATTGCAAAAAATCGGTCTTAAATAATCCGTATTCTGGTGTGATAATTTGGATAGAAATACAGAAAACGATGAATTTCTGGATGAAGTAAATAATGATTCGGTTGTATCAGAATCAGATAACCAGAACCAGGAATTTTCAGATGATACAGAATCACCAGATACATCAGAATATGAAAAAAAGATGTCTTTTAAAAGTCTTAAAAATAAATTCCAATCCAAAAACCATCAGGATAATGGAAAAGGGTTATCTAACAAAATTTCGTCCAGAATAAACAACCTTGATCGTCAAGCTAGGTTGTTTTTGACCATTTTCAAAAAAATCCCCTTTGCTCTTTTAGGGGAGAAGATGAAAGAAAAAAAGAAAAAATATGCAAGACTACAGCTCCAGCTTAAACAGGCACGTATACCGACTTCATATGAAATGTATATTTCAAATGCCATTTTCTATTCGGTTGTTAGTGGTCTGACAGGGGCAATACTGGGTATTTTTACCGCATATATGCTTATTGTTGTAATAGGTTTGCCTGATAATCTTACTAACCTTACATTCGGTCCTTCAACCGCATGGTTGCTCAATTTTAAGGAAATATTTCTGTCACTGTTTATTGTTGTTTTTACAACAATAACGCTTGGTGGAATGACATATGCACTTTTTCTGGTCTATCCTGGATTTCAGGCGAGTGAACGTAAGCGGAGTATAGACAGTCATCTCCCCTATGCAGTAACATTTATGTATGCACTGAGCAAAGGCGGAATGAATATTATAAACGTTTTTGATTCATTGTCAAGGTCAAGTAATACCTATGGTGAAGCATCAAAAGAAGTCGAAACTATAATCAGAGAAATGGATTATTTTGGACACGATTTAAGAACTGCAATATCCAACGTCAGTGAAATGACACCATCTGATAGGTTCCAAGATCTCTTACACAACCTTTTGACCGTAATTGATAGTGGCGGAAGTATATCAAAATATTTCCAGGACAAATCTGATCAATATTTGAAAAAAGCAATTGATGACCAGAAGGGTTTTCTTGAAACACTCGGGTTACTGGCTGAATCCTATGTAACAGCATTCGTAGCAGGTCCTTTGTTTATAATTATCATGGGTATCATGATGACTGTCATGGGTTCTGGTTCTATATTGATGGTTTATGCGGTAATTTACGCGGTTCTTCCTATCGGTTCTGTGATGTTTGTAGTAATGATTAGTATAATGGCACCAGAGGATTTCGGAGAACCTGCCTACCTACAGACAAATGAAATCTTTGATCATGGAATTCCTGAAATACCATCCTATCTTGAGCCAGAATACGATGAAAATGGACAATTAATAAATGATACCAAAGAAAAAGTTGAGAAAAGACAGTGCTATGAAAATTTTGTCAAATCCAAACAGCAACTTAAATACAAAAATTTCCTCAAGAACCCATTAAAACCACTTTTTAATAACCCTCTTTTATCAGTGTCTATAACTTCTCCAGTTGCGATTATATTGCTTTTTATTTTTATTACCACAAATATGAATACATTTACTACAATGTCAGAAACTATCGATTTTCTTGATGACCGTCTTGTAATTGCGACATATATCATAATTGTTCCACTGGCTATATTTCATGAAACAAAATCTAAAAGGCAGAAAAAACTTGAAGGAAATTTCCCTGATTTTTTGAAAAAACTTGCCAGTACAGTTGAAACGGGTATGACCCTTCAGGATTCAATCAAGCTCATGGTAAAAACCGATAATGAAGGTCTTAGTGATGAAACAAGGAAAATTTGGAGGGACATCTCATGGGGTATGGAACTCAATGATGCACTGGTAAGATTTGCAAACCGTTTAAAAACTCAGGTTGTTTCACGTTCACTGACACTTATCACCAAAGCGAATGAATCAAGTGGTGATATTGGAGAAGTGCTCATGGTGGCAGCCAGAGATGCATCTTCTGAAGAAGAAATGAAGCGTGAGCGTTCCATGAACATGATGATTTATATTGTTATCATTTACATATCCTACATGGTTTTTGTTGGTGTCATCTATGTTATATCCACCACTTTTTTGACAGAAATGGCTGAAGCAGGCGAACAGATGACATCATCTGGTGCTCAGCAAATGGGTATGCTTGGAAGTTTTGACCTTGATAAATACACAAGAATTTTCAAACATTCAGCAGTAATACAGGGTTTGTGCTCGGGTCTCATGGCAGGTGTCATGGGTGAAGGCAGTGTTATGTCGGGGCTGAAACATTCAATTATAATGGTAACAATAGGATACTTTATATTTACATTATTTATCTAATACAGGATGTCGAGATTATAATGAAAGTTGCAGGTATCGATGAGGCTGGCAAGGGTCCTGTTATAGGCTCCATGTGTATTGCAGGTGTAGTGGTTGATGAAGCTAAAATTCATTCTCTAAAAAACCTTGGAGTGACCGATTCCAAAAAAATATCTCCCAAAAAACGGGAAGAACTTGCTCATAAAATCAAAAAATATGTAGATGATTATTTTATTTTTGAAATCACTCCCTCCCAGATAGATGAACTCAGGAATGTAATGAGCATGAATGATATCATGGTTCTTGGCTTTTCAAGGGTAGTGGAAAATTTAAACCCTGAACTGGTTTATGTGGATTCGGCTGATGTCAAACCCGAACGTTTTGCAGAAAAAATACGTAGCGAATATTCAAAAAGCAATAAAACCGCTTCTGAAAATATAGAAATCATTTCTGAACATGAGGCAGATGTTGTATATCCTGTGGTATCGGCGGCTTCAATAATTGCCAAGGTCAGGCGTGATGAGCTGGTAAACAATTTGAAAGAAGAATTTGGTGTCGATTTTGGCAGTGGTTATCCGTCCGACCCGAAAACGAAACAATTTCTTATAGACTGGGTTAAAAAATATGGTTCGCTACCGGATATAGTAAGGCATAGTTGGAAAACAGCACAAAAATTACGATAAACGGGGTGCAGGGGTAGAGAAAGCCCATGAGTTTACTCATGCTCTTTAAATCAGAACACTCTGAATTAGAAATTTAGAGTTAAACTTAAACTTGGTAAATTGAAAATTTACCAATATTTTTAAACTTCGTTTAAAGAGTGATGAAACAATCCCGTAGATGTTGGATCAAGCCCATAATGAATAGAATAATCTCTAGCATTAGATAAAATTATATAGTTTCAGAACGTATAATCAGTACCAAGCGAAAGGGTAAAGTAGATGGTTCGAAAAGAAGGACAGAACTACAGGAATCTAAAAATGAATTAATAGTATCAAATTGTCGGACAAGCTCTTCAGTCGTGGGAGAGCAGTCAGTGGACAGAAATGATGGTTAAAGAATAATGATTATTGGAGGGTTTGTATATAATCAACCATTGACTGGAAGATTTTTAAACCATCATCTGAACCCAATACTTTTTCAGACGCCCTTTCAGGATGCGGCATAAGTCCAATTACATTTCTGCTTGAGTTGATTATACCGGCAATATTTTCTTTTGAACCGTTTGGATTTGATTCATCATCTGCTGTACCATCCTCATCCACATATCTGAAAACTACTTGGTTGTTTTTGTTTAAATCAGATATTGCAGACTGGTCAGCATAGAAGTTTCCTTCCTTGTGGGCGATTGGTATCTGTATGACATCACCTTTTTCGAACCTTGAAGTAAACGGTGTATCTGTATTATCAACCCTTAGATGGGTCCATTTACAGAGGAATTTTGGATAACTGTTTGTGGCAAGTGCACCGTCCAGAAGACCGGATTCAGTAAGCACCTGAAATCCATTGCATATACCGATTACTGGTTTTCCCTCTGAAACCATCTTTCTTACAGAGTCCATTATTGGTGTTCTTGCCGCTATTGCACCTGCTCGCAGGTAATCACCGTATGAGAATCCTCCCGGAATTACAGCCCCATCAAAACAATCAAGGTTTTTATCTTTAAACCATACAAGTTCAGCATCTACATTCATGACATTTTTTAATACATGCAATACGTCACGGTCACAATTGGTACCACCGAACTGGATTATGGCAATTCTCATCAGGCTTCCCTCAAATCAATGGTATAGTTGTGGATGATCGGGTTTGCTATCAATTTCTGACACATCTCATCTACTTTCTGTCTTGCATCATCAAAAGATTCAGCATCAAGGTCGATTGTGAATTTTTTTGCAGTTTTCACATCATTAGTTTCGTATCCAAGATGACCGAGCGCTCTTTTGATGGTGTTGCCCTCTGGATCAAGCATCCCTGATTTAAGTTCAACAGTTACATCTGCAAGGTACTGCATTTTATAATCCTCTCTTATTTTTATATTCATTTATCAGGCAATTAAAAACATCTATTTGGTTTAAGGTTATTGGAACAGGTATTAACTGTTAAAACATAGTTTTATAATTTTGTTCACTGTTTCTGATACTCTGTTATGTTTGTTTAGTTTTACTGTAATATTAGCATATTTGTTGTACAGTTTTCGTCTTTCACGGAATAAATCCTCAAGACTTTTGTTTTTGATACCTACCATACCTCTGGTGGCGGAATTTGATAACCTTTTTCTTATAACATCAAACGATACATCAAGGAATACAATTGTTGAATGTTTATCCAAAAACTCCATCGCTGAATCGGAATAAACTATACTGCCACCGGGAGATATAATACATTCATCTTCTGCGTTTAACTGGAGTTCAAGCACGGTTTGTTCTTCCAGTTCCAGTAATGCATTGTCTCCATAGGTGTCTATTAATTCCTGCAAATTTTTATCGGATTTTTTTTCAACCAGTTTGTCAATATCGATGAATCTATATCCAAGTTTTTTTGCCATTGATTTTCCAATAGTGCTTTTGCCGGCACCAGCCATACCGATAATGGTTATATTCATTGTATCACAGTGTATTTCTGGCGTGTAAAAGTCTTTGTGCTACCGTAATATGGGTAATAATGACAATCACAGCAATGGCAGGTGCAAGCAAACCGACAAATGCACCGATGGTAAGAATAATCATCCTTTCTGGACGTTCAGCAATTCCAATGTTCATGTCTTTTCCACCGGCAGCTTCTGCACGTGCACGGGTATAGCTAACAATGTATGAACCTATCATTGCTACAACGCACCACAACCACAGTGGAATGTTTAATAGAACTGGGTCAGATATGCTCCCGATTATAACACCGTATATGATGCCTATAAATATTATAGCGTCTGCATACCTATCACAGACAGAATCCAGTAACCCACCAAATGGTGTCATCCAGCCATTCTCTCTTGCAACTGCGCCATCAAGAATATCAAAAAAACCGTTTAAAAGGATAAATATACCACCTATAAAGACTCTGCCGGTACCAAACATTACTGCTGCAATTATGCTTATACCGAGGCCGACCACGGTTAACAGATTTGGAGATAGTGGTAAGGATTTTGCGATGGGTTTAAATGAATTCCGGATTTTGTTTTTAAGATGATTTAGTATCGTGAATCCCTTCCTTAGTTTTTATTTATTGCTGGTTAAATTTGGATTATTGGAATTATATTAAAATATTTTTATCCATGATATACTGTATTTATAAAGATTGAAGGTAGAAAACCATTGTGTCTTTAGCATTGCATCAAATCGTAGATTTAATGCGAGTTTCATTTCTTTGAAATGAAACAAATGGATGAATACCGTCTAATCTATATTATAGCATATAAATAATGTTAAATCATAATTACTGTGATATGTTAAAAGCCTACAAGTACCGTATATATCCAAATCAAACTCAACAAGAGTTGATCGCAAAACATATAGAAGCTTGTAGGTTCATATATAACTGGGCTTTGGAGAACGAAATCAAATCTTATGAGCAAGACGGCAAAGCGATATCAGGATTTGAGTTGAACAAACAGATAAGAGTATTAAAAGATGAGTATGAATGGTTGAAAGAGATTAACTCACAATCACTACAGGGGGCTACTCTTAATCTGGAGAACGCTTTTACCAAGTTTTTCAGAGAAAAATCTGGTTTTCCAAAGTTTAAATCCAAGAAGAAAGAAGAAAGGTTCTAATAATTACAGGAAACTGAAACACCAGATAGCCAAATACCATGAGAAAATCAGCAATTAGAGAGAAGACTTCCAGCATAAGTTAAGTTCCAGATTGATAAGCGAGAACCAAGCTGTAGCACTGGAAAGTTAAAATGTAAAAGGACTGCTGAAAAATTATAATCTTGCACAGCATATAACTGATGCCTCTTGGAGTAGTTTTGTACAGAAATTAGAATATAAAGCAGAATGGTATGGTGAAA
>NZ_JAHENT010000052.1 GCF_018609725.1 Methanohalobium sp.
GTTCAAATCTTCATTAGAATCATTTAAGACTGAACTTTTAACTCCACCAGAAGATTCTACAAGACCCAAACTTGATAAAGCACTCAGTATATTACTTGTAATTTCCATAATTGCTTCAGTTGCCACACTGGCATATGTAGTAGCCACTCCAAAACAGGGTGAACAATTCACCGAGTTTTATGTACTGGGTTCGGGAGGTATGGCAGACAATTATCCTACAAATTTAGAAGTGGGGGAGAACGGTACAGTTACCATTGGTATAGTAAACCATGAATATGAAAAAACAGATTATACCCTGAAAATGCAACTTGATAACAATACACTACCATTAAATGATGAAATTAAAACATTAACTTTAGACCACAATCAAACATTGGAAGAACCTATAACCTTCACACCAAATAAGGCAGGTACAAACATGAAACTAGAATTTTTGCTGTACAAAAACAATAATTTTACTCAACCATACCGAAATCTTCATTTATGGATAAACGTATCGGAGAAGTGATTATGGAGTCCAATCAAAATGATGTAAAAAACATAGATACAACTTACAGGACAATTCCATATTTTAATTACGAATTCAAAAATAAAGATGTTGGATTGGTTGCAATACCTGTTTTAATGGTTGTATTTGCAGAACTGATGCTTTATCTGCAAAAACCACCATTTGCTATAGGTTTGCATGTAATCACTTTGGTTGGTTTAGCCACATCAACAATTTGGATAAAGGAAACCCACATTAACAACATATGCCAGGCGATGTTGTTACTTCCGATTCTTCGATTGGTAAATATTTCCATGCCTACTTTTTTTGAAATGACGATATATTCTTTCGTGTTGATTTATCTACCATTGATGTTTCCAGTGTACTACGTATTAACTAGCCAGAAATTTACATTTGAACAGGTCGGTTTAAAAGCCAGAACATCTGTTATTTATGCACCATTGGCTGTCATCGTTGGATTAGCGATTGCTGAAGGCGAATATGCGATTATTTCTGCTTCTTACCTGATACCCGATTTGTCATTTACAAGTATACTCGAGATATCCATTGTGATGATTTTCTTTGTAGGGTTGGTGGAAGAATTAATCTTTAGGTCGATTTTACAGACAAGGCTTGAGGAATCATTTGGATTATTGCCAGCACTTCTTGTAAGCAGTTTCTTGTTCGGTATAATGCACTCAGGATATGGTACTTTATATGAAATTCTTTTCACATCTGTGGCGGGTTTGATAATGGGATATATGTTCCAGAAAACAAGGAGTTTACCTGTAGTTGCTATAACTCACGGTACTGTAAATATATTCCTGTTCGGTATTATACCCCATATAGGTCCGACATTTGGATTGTTATGATATTCAAAAACAAGGAACAAATCTCCTGAAAAGGAGGTAGTTTGAAGAGACCAACAGGTAGTCTTTGATGGGAAGCTCTAACATCTGGTTAGATTATTTCTAAAACTTTATAGATAACTATAGCACTAAATGATACCATAAGCGGCAAAATACCCATATTTAGAGATGTATTTATCTTGTTGTTCCATTTTTTAGATGCCGACAGGATTTCTTTCATCGATAGTAACAATATTAGAGCCACAACTCCTATAACCCCATATTCTGTTAGTCCTATACTTGTCATCATAGAATTTACTGCTGCACCAGCCGATGTTGTAGTACTGGTTGAAACTAAACTCGTAAACATCTTTACCCCCGTATTTTATCAGAACAAAATACGAGGTACAAAAATTAAACACTTTTGAAACTTTGTTTTGAAACAATGTTCAGGAAATTCTTGAAAAATTTACAGAGTGTAAAGTTAATAAATAGTTTCTTCTTTAAAAATTACAAGGTATAAAATTCAAAAATAGAATAAATAAAAAAAAATATTTTGCCAAAAGGTCGGTCATATAATTTCCATAACCTTAAAGACGACTATGGCACTAAATGATACCATAAGTGGCAAAATACCCATGTTCAAAGAAGAACTTAATTTTTTGCTCCAATAATTGGATGCAGAGAGTATTTCTTTTGCTGCTAACAAAGAAATAAGCCCTATTACTGCCATCACACCGAACTCAGGCAAGCCTAATCCAGTTGTCATTGACACTGCGCTTGCAGTCGCTGATGAAATGGCACTTGTTGTTGATACAACGCTTGTCAGCATTTGTTTTTCCTCTCCATATTTTATTTTTTTATATGTATAATTATTTAGCCTATTATAAAAATATTCCTATTTTTTTGTCTTGGCTTACTTTTTAATACGTTTTCTATAATTATTTTCAAGTATTAAAATATTTTGAAAATACTTTTTGCTAGTCAAAGAGAAAGAGACTCTTAATATAAAACTTAGTTACTAAACTCTGCTTCTTAAATGATAATATAAGTCCTTAACTAATTTTTATATGATACTAAAAAGGGGGTATAAAATTGCATTGTAAACATAATAAATTAAAATTAGGTGTTATTAGCCTATTTATTTTAATATTATCTTCAGGAATTGCAGCTGCCCAGATTTCTGACAAATACATGATGAACATTAGTATTAATGGTAATGAATTCAAATTTGCCAACCATAATGAATCCAAGACAGAAGGAAATTGGATATACCTTGATGGAGGAGTTACACTACAACAGCCTTCACCTATGAAAGTCACGTATAATGGTGTAAATGAAACCAGTTTTTCAACAAATGGTAATGATGTTTATATGAACATGAATGTCAATAATTACACAGATCACACAATAAAATATCCATTTGATACCCATCAAATGTATGTGAACAACAGCCAGGATGACGTTGATATCCAATTTTATGGGTCCAATAGTTTTGCAGACAAAAAAGCATCTGTTTTTCTGTTAAAAGCTAACTCGTCATCTATAATAGAAGTTTTTGAGGGAATTAGTGATGGGTCTATAACTAGTTTCTCAGATGTTGAAGATAAAGTTACAGTAAGTTCTAAGTCCAATTCTTCTGTCGTACTGGATAGTAACGGTGATTTAAGTTATAGTTTCAACGACCTTGATGCAGGTAATTACGCAGTGGTAATTGTGCTCAATGATGAACCAGTAATTCTAACTTTCACTACATTTGGAGTTATGGATTATGAATTAGATACCAATACCAGTTCATTTGTAACTTCTGGAGATAATTTAAGTGTTGACCTTAAACTTAAAAATGCATCCGATACAGAATATAAATACACAGCAGGATTGATGAATAAAAACGCATACAAGATAGATATGAGAATGGAATCAAACGGTCAAAAAGATGGCACTAATTCAATATTAAATAACGAAATGATGGTAGATGGTTTTGATCTAGTAGGTATGAGCATCTCAGATATGAATGAAGAAGACCTTAGAAGCAGGAGTGTTGATGTTGTTGGATCAAATAACATGTCAAATACTACAAAAACAGTAAACTCAAACCAGACAACATTGAACATCGATACTGATAATCTGCCACCAGGTTACTACACATTACTATTAGAAGCACAAAAATCCGAAGACCCTATGGTCGCTTTTGGACAAAAGAATGTCACTGTAACTTCAGAAGATAGCTGTGAAAATGTTGAAACGATAATATCTGAATATGTAAATATCAAAAGTGGAGAATCAGTAGAATGTAATTATGGTAAGGGTTGTATTGGTAGTATAGAATGTACACCAAATGTAGATATGGGAAACACATCTATCACTATCGAATACTTGAATAACCAATCATCAAATGTTCCTGCAAATATAAGTGGTCAAGTATACAGGAATGCAAATATATGGATTGGTAGTGGTGATGTACCTGATGATTACATTGAAAATGCCACTGTAAGCTTCAAAATTAATAAACCCTGGTTAATTGAAAATAATGTTAATAAATCCAGTATCAATTTAAACCGTTTTGTTGATGGAAAATGGCAAACACTACCAACGAAAATAGTAGACGAAGATGATGACTACGTCTGTTACAAAGCAAAAACACCCGGTTTTTCACCATTTGCAATTGCTGGCCAAGAACAAAAAGAAGAAACTGGAGTCACAACTACTAATCCAATATTGATGGTTGGTGTTCTTGGTATTGCGATGTTGTTATTCCTTAAGAGGAGGGGAGAGTGAGTTGACCTCCTCTATATTTTTCTAATTTATTTGGTCTGATAAAATTGAACACATTGATAAATACCATTGAATGGGGGTTAGTAGTTGATAAAACCTAAAAATTTAACATCTTATAGTAAGAAAAAAACCAATAACTCTATAGGTTTAACAAAAATCCTGCTGGTTTTAACCTTTATAGTTCTATTTATACCGTCAGTCAGTGCAGAAGTAACCAATCTACATATCTCACCTGATAATCCAAACCCGGGTGATGAAGTTAATATAAGTGGTACTGCTACTACAGATGATGTAGAAGCAACTGTGGAATTTACTAAATCTGTCAATGTTTCTGAAGGTAAATACAGTTATACAATAAATAATGTCAAAATACCAGAAGGCGATAATACGTTTAAAGTAATAGCGGATGGAGTTAAGAATCTAAAAGTCGATGCAAACGTATGGTGGGCTCCAACTCTCTCTTCTGACGCGTCAGACGGTACTGCAAGTGTAGGTACTTCGATGGTCCCATCTGGTACTTACGACATTACCATTTCAGGGGATGCGCAGGATGATACATCCAGTGTTGACCTTACAATAGTAGCAACTAGAGTCCTCAGTACTGATTCCAGTGGTAACTTCGAGTTTTCCTATGATACCGACCCTATACCAGAAGGAGATTTTTCATTAACTGTAGGTAGTGAATCCAGGACTATCAATCTTGCTTATACAGAATACCATCCTTATGATTTAGACCGTGATTGCATGATCGATATAAGCGAAGTGAATACTGCTATAGATGATTACCGCACAGGACAAGGACCAGTTATCTCAGACGTGAATAATTTGGTTGACCTGTATCGGATGCAAGTGGATTGCTGCGAATAATGTTTCTTCTTCTCCCTTATTTTTCTGCTTAAATCATCTTTTTTTGCTAAACACAAAGAAACCAAAATAACCCAAAGAAAATATTTAAATACATTGCACAAGCAATCAGATTTACTATAGATTTAATAGAATTTAAAAGGTTTACCAGGGGTTAACAATTGATTAAACCTGTCTTCAATTCCAGAAAAAACAATACCGATTACACAATAGCTCTGGCAAAAATTCTAATGTTTATAACGTTAATAGTTCTACTTATACCATCAGCCAGTGCAGAAGTAACAGACCTGCAGATATCACCGGAAAACCCGGACCCAGGGGACAAAGTTACAATAAGTGGTACTGCTACTACAGATAAGGTAGATGCAACTGTGAAATTTACTAAAACCGTTTCTGTTTCTGAAGGTAAATATGAATATAATGTAAATGATGTAGTGATACCTGAAGGAGACAATGTATTCAGGGTCGTAGCTAATGGGGTAAAAAATCTGAAAGTAGATCCCAATAAATGGTGGGCTCCTAGCCTTTCAGATGATGCATCAGATGGA
>NZ_JAHENT010000053.1 GCF_018609725.1 Methanohalobium sp.
TATCTTTTGGAAATATACATACAAATTTACCGTCTTTTGGTAGGTATTCAGGTGTCTTTATAGGTCGGTTGTAGTTGCCTCTTTTTCTCTCGCCCAGAATCCTGAAAAACGATTTCATATTCCTATCTACTACCTTCATGGTCTGCTGTGCGACCTGTGAAGGCAGCATTTTGTAATTCTCATTGTCTTTTACCAGATGGTAAGCGGATTCATGAGGTACTTTGCATTTTCAAAATAGTATTGTCTTGTGATGTACAGAGTGAAATTGTACAGGTTTTTAGACAATTTAGTAATCCTTTTCAGACTTCATATTTCTGCTTATCCGCTTTGATATGGTTTTTCTGGGTGAGATACATTTTACTATATTTTTTTTAATTAAATCATTTAAATGTTACGTTATGTGTTAGACGCTTACATCCCCGTGTTTCATTTCAAAGAAATGGAACTCGCATTAAATCTACGATTTGATGCGATGTTAAAGACATCGGGGTTTTACGCTTCATTTATAAAAAGGATATTTAGTTAACATATCATTAATCGGTTAATTTTCCCAAAAAGTATCCAGAAGTTGTATCAGTGATTTCCACATCACACCATTGACCCGATGGCAGGTTACTCTCAGGAATCACAACCGGTTTGTAGGACTCTGTCCTTGCCATTACACCTTTGTATTTTGCATCTTTTGAAACAAAGACCTTACCATACCATCCAACCATTTCTTTTTTAGATTCTAATTTAACGGTATCACATACATGATGCAGTTCATTGGATCGTCTGACTACTATCCTTGAATCAATATTACGATATTCAAGTGCTTTTGTATGAGGTCGGGGTGTATAACGGGATATGTTCACTTTATCAGGTCTGTAATTTTTAACCCAGTTCACGCTTTTATAAAAATCATCTTCCGTTTCACCCGGAAACCCTACTATAACATCTGTAACCAGTGTCAAATCATTGAACCTGCTTCTAAATTTTGTTATAATCTCGTCGACCTCTGACATAGTATAATTACGGTTCATATATCCAAGTACTTTTTCAGATGCTGATTGTATTGGAAGATGCAAAAACTTGTAGATTTTGTTATTTTCATAAACCTTTAACAGGTCATCAAGTATAGGATAGACCGAAAAGGGATTCATCATTCCTACTCTGATTTTAAAATTACCATTTATAGACGCTACCCTATCCAGCAATTGAGGTAAAAGAACATCATCCTGTCTGTCAGTTCCGTATTGAGCATTATCCTGAGATGTTATCCAGATTTCCCGGCATCCTTCAGAAACAGCTTTTCTAACATCTTCTACAATCGAATCAATATCAAAAGATTTCAATTTGCCTCTTGCTGTTCTTACCACACAGTAAGCACATCTGTTGTTGCACCCCTGAGATATCTGGCATATATGTATATTTTGATTGAAACGGTTTCTTGGTGCATTTAAAATATCATCAGGTATTGATGAAAAAATCTCCAGTCTTTGACCTGAGTTATCCTTGTTCTCAGTATTTTCAATACTATCAAGTACCTCATTAATCCTTGTAATCGAGTTAACACCAAGAATATGGGCGTTCTGATTATTGTCCAGAATATCCTCAAGTTGTACTTCAGGCATACATCCGGAAACTACAACATCTACACCTTTTTTTCCCAAATCACCGATTTTATGAAGAATTTTTTGTTCTGTTGTGTATTTTACTGTACAGGTATTGAAAACAACAACTTCTGCACTCTTTTCATTGACCAGTTCATGACCTTGGCGTTTGATGGCATCCATCATTATTTCCGAGGCTGCCTGACTGGAAGGACAACCGTAAGTAGCGACATGGACTTTCATGTTAACAAATATGTTACATATCGAGGGTCATATATCTTGTGGATGATTTTCAATATAGCCGTAGAGGTGCGTCTTCCTTATCATGGATATACATGGAATCTGTAAACCTTACAACTCCGGAACTACCCATGGATATGCTGTGAACCCGAGCGTCACCGGTTCCAAAAAGGTTTACCTGTTTTAAAAAGTGTCCTGAAGTTATTCCAGTTGCTGCAAAGATTACATCTTCACCGGGTACAATCATATCTGTATCAAGGACAGCATCCATATTGTCTTCAGTTATACCCATCTTATTCAATCTTGGCATTTTTTCCAGTTTTTCTTTTTCTACCTCTTCTTCGGATTTGCCTTTGGCAACAGACGGAAGCAACAATCTGGTAAGTATTTTTCCACCAAGTATTTTAATTGCTGCTGCTGTAAGTACCGCTTCACCTGATCCGCCTGAACCCATAACAACATGCACACCCGAACCTCTAATAGCAGTTGCTACACCGGGTATCAGGTCTCCATCGGTTACAAGGTTCACACGTGCCCCTGATTGTCGAATATCTTCTATTATCTTGTAATTGCGTTCCCTGTCCAAAATAACTACTACTATTTCATCGATGTTCCGGTTAAGTGCTTTTGCAACAATATTGAGGTTGTCCGCTACAGGAGCATCGAGGTCTATTTTCTCATCCGGATGCTCTCTTTCATACTTAACTACATCAGAACCCACAACAATCTTTTCCATATACACATCGGGACCATGGAACAATCCCCCTCTTTCAGACATAGCCATTACTGAGATTGAACCCGGCATCCCATTTGCTACAAGATTTGTCCCTTCTAGCGGGTCTACCGCAATATCCACTTCAAGGTTTCCTTTACCAGTACCTATTTCTTCACCGATATATAGCATCGGAGCTTCGTCTCTTTCCCCTTCTCCAATTTTTATAAGACCTTTCATATCCAGTGAGTTCAGCATCCTTCGCATTGATTCTACAGAGACATGGTCTGCATAATTTTTGTTTCCCAGACCAACTTCATGAGCTGCAGCAATAGCTGCGGCTTCTGTTACATTAATTAACCTTGGAAGCAGGTTAGTTTCAATCGGACCTGCATTGTTCATCATTTCTTCGGCAGTTTTAGGATTGGTCATATCGTCATCTCGGCTGTTTATCTTAATATTATAATAGAAAATATATCCTGTTTATATAATACGGTTTGGGTTTTATTTTAAAACATCAACAAGAGCCACTCGTTCAAGAACAAGTTCGGGTATCTTATGTTCGCCAACTGCATCCACTTCAGGCTGTGTGATTTCAAATTCTGATAAAATCAAATCTCTTTTGGATTCATCATAAGCAAGAACTGGATTTTCGGTAATTAATTCATTTAGATTTTCAGAGACATAACTAATGTTCTCAGGGCTACCCAGAATAACAAAAGCTATATTATTTGTACCGTTATGAATTCCTATATTAAAAGCATCCTCTATCTGGCGTTTTCCAGAAGCATAACGCATTATTTCTATACCTGTATCCTTTGCTCTATTGTACCTGTTTTCAATCGCCCTCAAAGCCTTTTTTACTGCAAATTCTAAGTGCCGTTTTCCTGCCAACTTATCCGCATTAAGGGCCTGAACTGTAACATTATTCACTGATGCTATGTCATCCAATTTCTTTATAAAACTCTGCACATTATCAATGTAAACAGAACCGCTTAAAATTTTTACGTCCATAATAACCAGTTAAATATTGGAAGTGAATAAGGATAACGGTTGGAGTGATTTACTTAATACATTTGATAGAGGAAAATATATTTATTTGCTGGTATTATTTTTTATCTGATTGTAATATAACATCAGATATTTAAATAAAAGATAGATTTTAAATCATATCAGCCTATTTAAAATGATACAATAACCATTATTTTCATTGTTCTTTTCAGGAGATTTTCAATGTATCATCTAGAATGTATTGAATGCGGAAAAAGGTACACCGAATCAGATGTGGTATACACCTGTGGTGAATGTAACGGGTTGCTCGATGTCATTTATGACTATTCCACCATTGAACTGGACATGGACAAACTCAAAAAACAATGTCCATCAGTATGGAAATACCGGGAAATACTCCCTGTGGATGAAACACAGGAACCAATATCCATTGAAGAAGGAGGCACCCCTCTTTATAGATGTGACCGCCTTGCTGATAAAATCGGTATAAAAAGCCTTTATGTGAAACATGAGGGGCTAAACCCTACAGGTTCATTTAAAGACAGAGGTATGACCGTTGGTGTATCAAAAGCTATAGAACTTGGTATGAAAACTGTTGCATGTGCATCGACTGGTAACACTTCTGCATCACTTGGTATCTATGGTGCAAGAGCTGGTATACCTGCAGTTGTTCTGTTACCAGAAGGTAAAGTTGCTCTCGGTAAAGTTGCACAGGCTTTGATGCATGGTGCCAAGGTTTTGAGTGTAAGAGGCAATTTTGATGATGCTCTGGTACTGGTACGCCAGTTATGTGACGATGAAAAATTCTATCTGTTAAATTCTGTCAACCCCTACAGACTCGAGGGACAAAAAACAATCGGATTTGAAA
>NZ_JAHENT010000054.1 GCF_018609725.1 Methanohalobium sp.
GGAACATATTCCTCTTGATAATGGTCTGATTCCCTTACTGAAGTTGGTTTCTCTCCAAAATCCTGCTCTTTTGATTCCTGTTCTGTAGATTTATTCATATATATCCTCCTTTATTTATTTATTTTTTTAATTAACTATTTTTATAAGTTTCGATAATAATTGATTTATTAATATTACATTAATTTGCCATAATACAGAATGTTTTAAGTGGATATATGGAGGGTTCTACCCCTCATTGCAACCCTCCTTACAAAAACATCCACAAATCTATAGTTTAGTACCGATAATGATCCGGTTTATGCGGTCCATCAACAGGGAAACCGATATATTCAGCCTGTTCCTGTGTCATCTTGGTTAGTTTTGCTCCAAGTTTGTCAAGGTGCAACCTTGCAACTTCTTCATCCAGTACTTTTGGTAATCGATAGACTCCAATATCCTTTGGATTCTCCCATAGGTCTATCTGTGCAAGTGTCTGGTTTGTGAAACTGTTTGACATCACAAAACTTGGATGACCTGTTGCAAGTCCAAGATTGACAAGTCTACCTTCTGCAAGCAGATAAATTGAATGACCGTCTGGGAATTCATATTTATCTACCTGTGGCTTGATTTCAACTTTTTCTACATTATCCATTTTGTTTAATTCATCAACCTGGATTTCGTTGTCAAAATGGCCTATGTTACAGACAATTGCCTGGTCTTTCATCTTTGACATATGGTCGGTTGTAATAACATCACGATTTCCTGTAGTTGTTACATAAATATCCCCGTATGGGAGTGCATCTTCAACGGTCATAACGGAATATCCTTCCATTAACGCCTGAAGTGCACATATTGGGTCTGTTTCAGTAACAATTACTCTCGCTTTGTGATTGGCAAGCGCTTCTGCAGAACCTTTACCTACATCTCCAAATCCACAGACTACTGCAACTTTACCTGCAACCATCACATCAGTACCACGTTTTATGGCATCTACAAGTGATTCTCTGCATCCATAGATGTTGTCAAACTTGCTCTTTGTAACAGAGTCGTTGACATTTATAGCAGGAGCAAGGAGTTCTCCATCCTTTTCCCAGTGATATAATCTGTGAACACCGGTTGTTGTCTCTTCTGAAACACCCTTCCATTCAGCAACTGCTTTATGCCAGAATTTTGGGTCTTCAGCCAGTGAATCTTTCAGTATTTTGTTTTGAGCCATCAGGTCTTTGTTTTCTGTTGGTTCATCAAGGATGGATGGATTATCTTCTGCTTCATATCCGCGGTGCATCATCAGGGTTGCATCTCCACCATCATCCACTATGAGGTGCGGACCTTTGCCATCTGGCCATGTTAACGCCTGTTTGGTGCACCACCAGTATTCATCAACTGTTTCACCTTTCCAGGCAAAAACAGGGATACCTTCCGATGCTATCGCAGCTGCAGCTTCATCCTGGGTTGAGAAGATATTACATGATGCCCAACGTACATCAGCACCGAGTTCAACCAGTGTTTCAATAAGGACAGCAGTCTGAACAGTCATATGAAGACTGCCGCTAACACGTGCTCCTTTAAGTGGTTTTTGAGGACCATATTTTTCACGTGTAGCTATAAGTCCTGGCATTTCTTTTTCAGCCATATTTATTTGCTTACGGCCTAGTTCAGCCAGACCTATATCTTTAATCTTGTAATCATTATTTGTCATTTTTTCACCGTAGTTAATCCTATTTGTTCTTAGTTTTTGTCCAAATCTTGTCCGGTTTGAACCGGTGATGATTGTTATTTAGATTATAATCATTTTACAACGTTGAGATTGAATTTTTCTCTCAGACTATCCACTTTGTCAAGCTGTTCCCATGGGAATATATCCCTGCCAAAATGACCGTATGTAGATGCCTCCCTGTATGACCAACCTTTTGGATTCAGCAATTCAAGGTCTTCTATAAGGGCTGCTGGTCTGAAATCAAATATTTCACCAGATTCCAGTACATCCTGGATTTCCTGATCTTCTACCACTCCTGTACCATAGGTATCAACGTTTATACTGAGAGGCTTGGCAACACCTATTGCATATGCAACCTGGATTTCACATTTATCAGCAAGACCTGCTGCTACAATATTTTTGGCTGCATATCTTGCATAGTATGCTGCTGAACGGTCGACCTTGGATGGATCTTTACCAGAGAAAGCACCTCCTCCATGGCTGCCTACTCCGCCATAAGTATCAACAATTATTTTACGACCGGTAAGCCCTGCATCTGCATAAGGACCACCAAGCACAAATGAACCTGTTGGATTGATGAAATATTCTGTATCAGACCTCAGTAATCCTGTAGGTTCAAGGACATCATTAACAAGGTCTACTATGTCGTTACGTACTTTTTCAAGTGATACATCATCTGTCTGTTGAGATACGACTACCGTTGTTATATGGTCTGGTTTCCCGTTTACATATTTTATTGATACCTGAGATTTAGAATCCGGTCTTAGATAAGGTAACTTACCTTCTTTACGGACGGTATCAAGATACTGCAGTAACCTGTGACTATATGCAATTGGAGCAGGCATAAATTCAGGGGTTTCATTGGTGGCGTAACCAAACATCATTCCCTGGTCACCTGCACCCTGGTCTTCATACAATCCCATGCCTTCAGTTACACCCATTGATATATCAGGGGATTGTTCATGAATTTTTGACATATATTCAAAGGACTGGTCCCAGAAAAGAAGGTCTTCACGGTCATATCCTATATCCCGTACTATATCACGTGCTATATTTTCTGTGTTTATCTGGTCCATTCCTTTACAGGTTATTTCACCTGCATTTATCAAAAGGTCATGTGCAACAAGTGTTTCACATGCTACACGGCTGTCCTTGTCGGCTGACAGACATGCATCCAGAACTGCATCGGATATCTGGTCACACACTTTATCCGGATGTCCTGAGCCGACTGCTTCTGAGGTAAATACGTGGTCATATTTGAGTTTGCTCATATTTTACACTCCTATTTTTTTGATTCATAGGTTCCGAGTGAACGGAAAAATAAAACGTTAGAACGTATACTTATCAATTATATTATCAATGATTATTACGAACTGGTATCTCCATCCTTAAAACTATGTTTATAAGAAAAATCCCTTACGAATGAAGATTCATTTTCCGTCATCAAAATAGTTATTCCACCATAGTTGAAATGTTTATTATATTACGTAGGTATTTTTTGTATACTGATTTTTTATACATACCATTTAATTAATTGTAACATATTCCAATACGAGTTCATAATATATAAGTGTTACTGAAAATACAGGCATTTAAAGTTTCTCATGTTCAAAATAAGAGTCCAAAAAGGCTTAATTTCAAAAATAAAGGATTCTAATAGCTTTTTTTAGATAGCAAATTAAATCAAATAATATTAAGTTATATATTATATATGTTAGTTATCACAAATAAGTGTTACTATTAACCCTACAAAAATTTGCAAATTGATTTAAATTACCGAATAAAGCATTGAAGCAACACCTATAAGAAGTGGTTCCATAACCAAATCAACATCATAATCACTTCCCAACTCAGAACTGAGTCCACATGGAATTCCAGGTGTTGAAACAAGGCATCTTTCTGAAATCATATCTTTTGTAATGGTATTTTCATTAGGAGTGGCTTCAAAAACCATACAGAACTTTTTACCATTACTGTTGATATCATACGGATGTACCCCCAATTCCTTTATAGCATTATTAAGCGCTTCATTATCCGGATCATATGCATGAACATTAAAACCTTTTTTTATCAAGTGAGATGCTCCTGCATACCCTACCTTACCAAGACCTATAACAAGAATATCCTTGGTATCTGCATATTTGCATCTGGAAGCAATTTCTGCATAAATCACCCCTGTACAAACATGATTAGTTGCAATTTTACCGTTTCTGAGATTGTGAGCAATGAAAACATAGTCATCTGCCATCAGTAAAATATCCGCATTTTGGTTGACAGCATCATAATATCCTGCAACATCAGTATGATTTGTAATAAACCCATCCAGTTTCAGATAATTTGTTATTGTAAAAAGGGATTCTGCAAAATTACCAATAATTCCATTGCCTGCTGTTATGGGTATGATTCCGATTTTTTCATTTCCAAGTTTTGTATTATATACCGATTCACAGATGTCCCTTATCCCTTGACCAGTAGCCCTTTTAATAATATCATTATTTTTTTCAAATTGTCTGGATACATTGTACAAATCATCTGGTGTTAATAATGCCATATTTACTGCCCCATTATATAATTACATTTTAAAACCTGATGGCTTTCTTTTATAATCGAATATCCCATATATCTTAAATCTTTTACAGTTGATTCATCACCACCCCACATTATCAGTGTAAAAGCCGGATCATTTCCATTACATTTGAAAATTTCCAACCCATTGGAACAATAAAACTGTGTATATTCTGTAGCATTGGACAATATTTGCTCATCTACAGGAGTCAAGTATCCACCGCTTAACATTACATGTTCAAGTATACAACAATTTTCTTGGATTTTACTATTAATTTCCTGGACACCGCCGTAAAAAGCCTGCATTAAAAGATTCAAAAGATTAATTCCTGTTGAATGATATACCGTTATAGGCGTTTGACTCGGGAAACGGGCATCGATTTCAATAACCCTTAAATCATCAGGATTTTTTATAGCTTCAACATCCATTATACCTTTCAGTCCAAGGTTTGAAGCAAGTTTGTAGGCTATTTTCCTAAATTCAAAATCATGTTCCAGAGGCGTGACCATGTGGCAGTCGTATTTGTCATCAATATGGACTCTGGTTTCCTTTAAAACCGCAAAATTTGTCCCATCTCCTACTACCTCAAGAGATACTACATCACCTTCAATAAATTCCTCGACTATTTTCAGCTCATCTGTTTTAGAGTCCAGATATTTATTATCATGGATTATGGATACTCCTATACTGCTACTCTCAGAAAGTGGTTTTATAATACACGGTAATTTACATGGATAATCCATTGGTGTCGGTATTTTAATTGATTTGAAATATTGTTTGGACTTTTGTTTATCACTACTTATACGATAAGCATTAAAATCAAAAAGTAGAGGACAGTACAGGTTCTTTACGATATTTTCCAAAAAGTTAATTGTTGACTGGTTTTCATTTACCGGGAGTATTGCATCAACATTGTGGGATATATCGATAAGTTTTTCAGGGTTTTCTATGACATCAAAATTATAGAATTCGTCCACCAATTCTCTTATAAGTGGTTTTTCATGCCTGTCAATCAATAAAACCTTCATTCCCGATTTTTTGGCAAGATAGGTTACTTCAAATCCCTGAAGTTTACCGCCTATTATAGCAATAGTATTCATTTTTTATAAACCGATTATTTGATTGAATTCGGATTGTTTTGCAGGTTCCATGCCCATAGTCTTTAAACGGGAAACAACATTTTCCACATTTCTGTTTCTCTCTTCCAGATCTCTATCGTAGTTTACAACTCCTTCAAGAGTTGTGTTGGATGGTATTATTGAAGTTACAACATTGGCTCCTGAATTAAGTCTTTTTACCATGCCATCAATCCCTTCTATATCAAGAGATGCAGGTATCAACTTATCAGGAAACATCAATCTCAATATTGATATAATCTTTAATTCCTGCTCGCTGGAAAACTGACTCTGATTTTCAAGTGGTGTTCCTTCCTGAGGGGTAAAGGTCATGGCTCGGACCATATCAGAATCATTATCTTCCATACCCCTTAATGATTTTATAAGAGATTCAATGTCCGGTTCTATTCCTGATAGGATTCCATCCTCTACACAAAAACCTATATTTTTGGCAAATTTTCTGGCATTAATACGGTCTCTAAATGACTGACCCACTCTCATCCTCTCATATAGCTCTTTGTCATACGTTTCCTGATAAAGTGCAAGGAAATCAGCGCCATAATTATAAAGATTTTTCAGAATATCATTATCCACCACACCGGGTGATACCATAATGGGCAAGTTCAGTTCATTTTTAACATTTTTCACAATATCAACAAGCAAATGAGGGTTGTTATGATAATACGGATCTTCGCCCATTGTCAGGTCTACCATATGAATCTGTTTACCTTTAAAAGATGAACAAATTCTAAGGATTTCATCAGTACTTAAACGATATCTGGAAATATTGTTTAATTTATTGTAATAGCAAAATGAGCATTCATTTTTGCAGTATGTTGAAAAATAGATAAAACTGTACAAAAACACCTTGTTACCGGTGAATTCGTCCCTGACAATTCTTGATACCTGATATAATTTATCAAGTTCTTTACGGTTTTCAGTAGATAACAGATGTTTTATTTCAGAATCCGATAAACCTCTGCCGTTTATTATATCCTGCACAAATTCATTAAGGTCTTTATTATCCATATTTTCAAACAAAAGGTTCACCCTGTACCTTAATCCATAGTATCGTTTAAGCAATGATATAGTTATAATGATTTCATACGATTTATTTTCAGATGAATTATATACAACTTACGTGACATATTCATCATTATATTTTAATTCTGCTATACGAATAAATATAGCGATAGTGTACTGATAAAACACAAATCTTATATAACAACTTGGAAGACATTTTTTATTATGAGCATTAAGCTTTACAACTCGCTCACCAATAAAGTTGAACCCTTTGTACCGGTAGATGGCAAATTTGTAAGGATGTATAACTGCGGCCCGACTGTATATGGCAGGGTACATATAGGAAATATACGAAGTTTTTTGATGGCAGACCTGCTCAAACGTTTTTTAATCCTTAAAGGTTATCAGGTTAGACAGGTTATGAATATTACAGACGTCGGCCATATGACATCTGATTCTGATGAAGGTGAAGACAAACTACAGATTGCTGCCGATAAAGAAAAACTTGACCCCTGGAAAATTGCGGACAAATACATGCGATTGTTTATGGATGACCTGAATAAACTAAATATAGATGATGCAGATGTTTATCCCCGTGCAACCCAGCATATTAATGAAATGATAGAAGTAATTAAAAAACTTATAGATAATGGATATGCGTATGTTTCAGGAGGAAACGTCTATTTTGATATAACCAAATTCCCTGAATATGGAAAACTCTCAGGAAATGTTCTGGAAAAATTACAATCCCAAGAGCGTGCTATATACGACCCCAACAAACGCAACCCTCAGGATTTTGTTCTCTGGTTTTCGCATTCCAAATACAAAAATCACATCATGAACTGGGATTCTCCATGGGGCGAGGGATATCCCGGCTGGCATATTGAATGCTCTGCAATGGCTTTGAAATATCTCACGGATGCTTTCAATGAACATTTTGATTCTGAAAAATCCACTACCATTGACATTCATACAGGCGGAGAAGATAACAAATTTCCACATCATGAATGTGAAATAGCCCAGAGTGAAGGTGCTACAAGGCAGAGATTTGTCAATTACTGGATGCATGTAACCCATCTTCTGGTAGAAGGAAACAAAATGTCAAAATCTTTAAACAATATTTATACTCTCCCAGACATCCTCTATCAGGGATATAAACCAGAAGCGTTACGTTATGTTCTGCTTACTACTCATTACCGACAAAAACTCAATTTTACTTTTAAAAATTTACAGGCATCACAGAATGCCATTGATAGACTGCAGGAGTTAATATTTAACCTGAAACATACAGGAAATGAATCAGGCGGTTTTGAAGCTGAAAATTTTGCAGAAAAGGTTAAAGACGATTTTATCAAAGAACTGGAAAAAGACCTGAATATAGCAGGAGCAATCGGTGTTCTTTTTGATGCAGTAAAAACTATTAATAAATCCCTTACAAATATCGGACAACAGGAAGCAGATATATTATTGGATATGCTCAAAGATTTAGATAAAGTGCTGGGAGTACTGGATTTTAGTGAACATGCCCCCCTTGAAAAAGAAATACAGGAAATTATAGAACAAAGAGACAGAGCAAGGAAATCAAAAGATTTTGCTACTGCTGACAAAATACGTGACAATCTAAAAAAACGCGGTATCCACCTTATTGATACTCCAGAAGGAACAATCTGGAAACGTGAGCAATGAGCCGACAATCAAACATCGGTTGTATGGGTTTATAATAATCAATTTTAAATAATTATTTGATTTATTAACGTTTCAAGTTTTATAACAATATACATCAATAGAGAAGGATATGATGCCAGAATTTCATCTAGTAAGTGAAGTAGACATTCGCAGTGGGAAAACAACCGATATTTATTTTGAGAACATAATGGAGATTTTTAACAAGAAAGGCGTTGGTAATGGGAATGTAGTTGCTGAATTTACTGCTTCCTCTTTACCGGATGAATGGAAATGGGGCATCTTTGCAGGACTGGATGAAGTTTTGAATCTGCTCGAAGGTAAAAGCGTTGATGTTTATGCCCTACCCGAAGGTACTGTTTTCAGGAATCAGGATACTGAAGGTGTAAATACACCAGTCATGTTTATTGAAGGGTCATACAAAAAATTCTGCATATATGAAACTCCCGTACTTGGGTTAATCTGCCATCCATCAGGCGTTGCTACAAAATCATCAAGGGTTAAAAAGGCAGCTAAGGGTTGTGATGTGATGTCTTTTGGAATACGGAGGATGCATCCCGGTATAGCCCCTGTTATAGATCGTGCCGCCTATATCGGAGGATGTGATTCCATTTCCTGCATAGCCAGTGCTGAAGAAGTAGGTATTGAACCCAAAGGAACAATGCCTCATGCCCTTAGTATTATATTTGGAGATCCAAAAAAGGCATACAAAGCATTTGATGATGTATTATCAAAAAACATCGCCAGAATAGCGCTGGTTGATACATATTATGACGAAACTATTGAATCTTTCATGGCAGCCGAAGCAATGGGAGAAAACCTTTACGGAATCCGACTTGACACACCTACTTCAAGAAGAGGAAATCTGAAAAAGATTGCACAGGAAATAAAATGGGAACTGAAATGCAGAGGAGTGGATGCAAGAATTATTGCATCAGGTGGAATTAATGAATACACAATCCCAGAATTAAGAAAAGCTGGTATCGATAGTTTTGGAGTGGGAACCACTATATCAAATGCTGATACCATCGATTTTTCTATGGATATTGTTGAAATGGATGGAAAACCTTCTGCAAAAAGAGGGAAGTTCAGCAAGAAAAAACAGGCTTACCGTTGCCCAGAATGTATGACATATAAAACAAAGTTATGGAACAAAGAGGATATACCAGTCTGTGAATGCGGAAATAAAATGATACCCATGCTGCAGAAATTCATGGAAAACGGTAAGATTCTAGATGATTATCCATCAGCACAAGATTTGAAAACAAACGTTATCAATCAATTACAAAAACTTGAAGCCGACTGGTTTAATGATTAAAAATAATTATCACATTTTAATCCTGTGTAATGTGAGTAGTTACATTTGATACACCATCAAAATAATTCATCAGGTACTGTTTTATACTGTTAGCTATAAAATTCCTGTCTTCTATGAGCAAACCGGATTTGATTTTAACGCCAAGTTCAATGCTAACACCTTCTAAAGATTCGGTTATATCTACTTTATAACAATCGGATACAAAATCCAGTGAATTTACAACATAGCATATAGCCAATTTATTGCCTAAGGAATAATCACCATTTGAATATGGAACCAGTTTGTATTTCATTTAAAAGACCTTCAATTAAACAAATCAGACCCTTTTATAAAATTCAGTATTTCGGGTATTGGGCTCTATTAACTTATTGAAAGATAGATAATCTTTGATATCCACTTCATTTTTCATCCGTGCGATAAAACCGCCTAATTGCGCAGCAATTGTCTCAATGGCTGTACGGACATCAGAGGGAATTTCATCGTACAAATGTGAGTATAAATTTAATGCACCCAGTACTTCCCCACTACAAACTAAGGGTATAAGTGCAACTGCACGCAGTTTTTCACTATTTTTTGCTGATTCATCTGATTTGAATGGTATTTCAGAATAGTCCTTGTAAAACGGCTGACCGGTCATTATTATCCTGTTGAGGATGGAATTTGAACCCAGATAAGATATGCTGTTTACAAAATCGTTTGAAAGACCCACAGATGTTATTAAGTTGAGGTTGTTGTTTTCATCTGCCAGATGGATACATCCACAATCTACAACTCCTGTATCAAGTGTTAATTCCAGTGCCTGATTTAAAATTACCTCTGGTTCATCAAATGTATTCAGTAAAAGCGCGATATCGTGTTCTGTATGCAGAATATTTTCAGTATGTTTTCTGTCAGTAATATCAACAATTATACCCTGATAGGAAATAGGATTTCCATCTTTATCCCTCTGGATAAAAGTTCTCTCATCTACCCATCTGATTTTTCCCGATTTAGTAACTATCCTGTATTCCTGCGAAAATTCATTATGTCCTTTTTCCCTGCGTTTGCAGAGTTCATATTGGACATGTTCAAGGTCATCAGGATATATGATATCCCCATACTGAAGCTTACCTGTAACAAATTCATCTGAAGTATAACCAAAACGATTTATGTTGTCCGATACAAATTCAACAGGCCATTTCTCTTCAAGTTTACATTCTGACTTCCACTGAAAAACAATTGCAGGACTGTTGTTAATTATTGATTCAAGTTCATCTTTTATTGCAAGTGTTTCCTGTAGTTTTTCTTCTTTCATTTTCTGGTCTGTAATATCTACAATTATACCTAGAAAATGGCTGGGTTTTCCCTTTTCGTCAAATTGAACAAACGTTTTTCCATTCACCCATCGGATATTTTTTGATTTGGTCAATATCCGGTATTGCAGAGAAATGTTTTTATATCCATAGTTATAACTTCTTTTAAATTTTTTTCTCACCTTGCCTACATCTTCTGGATGTATTATATCAATGTAATTCATCCTGATGGATGTAAAATCCTCTTTTGTGTAACCAAATTGCAGAATATTTTCTGACACATATTCCACTGGCCAGTTATATTCAGGTTTCCATAAAAAAACATAAACTGGAGTATGTGCAACCAGTTTCTTTAAATTTGAACTGTTTTCAGTGGTGGGTCTCATATTTAGAATCGTATATGGCAGATAATGGATGATAGATATCAGGAATAATACTCATTTCTGGCTTCTACCAGCGCCTGAACATTTACAAGCGGTGAATTTGGAGCAATTCCACAACCCGGTGCGAGTACATCCACACCATCGTCCATGGCTTTCTTGGCATCTTCCTTGACCTTATCAGGTGTTCCGCCAAGGATTGTGAATGGACTTGAAATATTGCCTACTATACATGCCCTATCACCTACTGTTTCTTTTGCTCCCTTAAGGTCTTTTACCTTTTCTTCCAGACTTAAACCGTCAAAACCTGTATCAGCCATCATATCTATTATAGGTGTCACGTTGCCGCAGATATGCAAAACTGTTGGAGCTTTTACCTCTTCTGCAAAACGCTGCAATCTTGGTTTTATTCGGTTGTCAAAATCATTGGGACTTAAAAGGTCTGGCGAGGCAACCGGGTCGGCTACACAGATTACATCCGCTCCATTATCTACCATACCTTTGGCATATTCTATACAGGCATCAGTTGCAAAATCCATTATAGCATCAAAATTTTCTGGTTTTTTTATCGACCATTTCATGAAGCTCTTGGGACTTACAAGGTCTGAAGCAAGGGTTGCAGGTCCTTCAAGACCCGATATGAGCGGTACTTCATCTTTGTATTTGTCCTTTATAATTCTGGATGATTCAAAAACTGCAGGAATCCTTCCGTTACTAAAAAGGTCATCAGGCATCTTAAGGTCACTGATGTCTTTGGGATAAGGATGGTCTGTTATAGAGGGCTGTCTGTTCTTTGTACCCATATTAACCCCGCATCCAAGTGCTTCAGCAAGAACTGTAAGACAGAAAGGGTTCCTAATTGCTTCTAAACTCCCCTGTTCATGTGATGCCATTGAAAGAGTCGCCATTTTTTCTGGGTCACTGTGGGCATCCGGCCACTCTGCACCTGTAGCATCCATTAAATCTACAATTGCTGTCTGTGTTACAGATACAGCTGGTTTTTTATCTACTTCCTCTCCCTTAAGAGCATTAACTAATCGTTCATTCATGTTTTTCATTTCCATCGCCTCCTCTATTCAGATTAAAAATTAAAAATTGAATGAGGTTAAGATTAGATTGGAGCGATTGTCCTTCCATATACCTCATTCAGTATCATCGCCAGTGCTGTATAGACACCTGCAAGTCCGGAGATGGCTCCTATGTATCCACCTAACGTTGTCATCATAGCAAATCCTGCATTGCCTATGGCAAGTGTAATGAACAGCAGGA
>NZ_JAHENT010000055.1 GCF_018609725.1 Methanohalobium sp.
ATTTCCTTACAGGAATAACCGATAGTGGGTGTGTGAACCATCCAAGAAGGACTTTGTAAATTGAAAATTTACAAATATCTTTAAATCTTTGATTTAAATAGTAAGACTCTTTGGAGTAAACTCCTTCTGAAGCCACTTGGTCTTTAGCCAAGTGGTAGTTCACTAACATAATTACACTTTTGTAAAAAAAATCAAAAATATATTTAACTATACAAATCCATTATATGTTAAAATAAAAACAATGATTATTCCAAAAAAATCAAAGACAAATAAACATGGATTCTGACAAAAAATACAGCCTTTTCATAATTTCATTAATACTTTTGGTAAGTATTATAGCCATATATCTGACTAAAGAATTTGTTCCAGTGGTTGTATTCAGCATATTTTTAACTTATGTACTTTATCCTGTATATTCATATCTTGAAAAGGTTACAAAAAGCGAAAGAATAGCCTCATCTATATCAGTACTTTCAGCTTTATTCATTCTTGGGTTATGTATTTACCTTCTTTTAAGTTCTGCTGTAAGGGAAATATCAAAACTGATAGCTTCGCCAGACCAAATCAGAGAACCTATAATAGCACTGGAAAAAGAATTATTGGATTTTATAAGTTCTACAGATTATCTTTCATTTATAGCAGAAAGCTATATATCAAATGGTCTGAGTCAACCGGTGATTACGGTTATAAACTGGGTATCCCCATATGCAAAAACATTCTTGACATCTTTTATAACAAATACACCGTTATATATTATAAGTTTTGTATTGACTTTGTTGTTTACATACTATTTCTTAATAGATGCACGTAGAATTAGAGCCCAAATTATGGATGTAATTCCAGAAAAAAACAAGCATGTTGTAAGTTTATTCATTAATGAACTTAATGTTATCTATTACAATCTATTCAACATCTTTTTTGTAACCAGTTTTTTAACAGGGGTTATTGCTTCTGTAGGTTTTTTCCTTCTTGGTATTCCCTATCCGGTAATTCTTGGGATGGCTGTATTCCTGTTAACACTGCTTCCTCTTGTAGGTGCACCAGTTATCTATATACCACTATTTCTCTACTACCTTATTATACAGGATTACGCTACAGCAGTAATCATTTTGCTGTTTGGAATATTTATTCTTAGTATATTCCCTGACAGTTTCATAAGACCGAGGCTTGCTAAAAATAAAGCATCAATTCATCCTGTTATAACATTACTTTCTTTCACAGCACCGATATTTGTTATTGGTTTTACAGGGTTTATTGTAGGTCCACTCGTCTATGGTTTCCTGCTTGCATTTTACAGAGCGAAATTAAAGACAAAATATCAAACGGATGAAGAAGCAGAATCCTGATAGGTATACTTTGTCATCTAACCCCACCTTATAGGTAATTGATACAATATATAGGTGCAAAAATTTAATTTTATCTTTCAGGCTTCTGTGAGAATTTTTCTTACCGGTTCGAGAAGGTCATTCATATATTCAGTCGCGGAATTTTTCAAATCCATTGGATGAATTTCACCCGATGCAAACTGTTTTTCCAGTTCCTGATAACCTGATATTTCCAGATTCCCTCCGAATTTTTCAGGTCTTTTCAGGGTTATTTCATCATATCTCGGGAACACATGGTATTTGAAAATTTCAAGTACAGGGTTATCTTCAACTGTTTCTGCCGGACAGTATGCTTTTTTCATTTTTCTTTTGATGTCATCTTCTGTATCATCCACTGATATGTAGTTTTCTTTTGATGATGACATTTTAACACCGTCCAGACCGAGCATTATTGGTGTATGTATGCATGTCGGAGAGCTATAACCGATATCTGGAAGTTCTTCCCGTGCAAGCATGTGGATTTTCCTCTGATCGATACCGCTGACTGCTACATCGACTTCAAGCATGGCTATATCAACCGCCTGCATGATAGGATATACCATCTGGGACACTTTCGGGTCATCCATTTTGCGTCCCACCTCATCCATGCTTCGTTTTGCACGGTTCAATGAAGTTTCTTGTGTAAGTTTTAAGACATTTAACATGTAATCATGATTCATCTGGAAATCTGAACCAAAAACAAATCTGGTTTTTTCAGGGTCAAGACCTAGTGCAAGGAAACATCGTTTGTTCTGTTCTGCCAGTTCGCGAACTTCTTCAAGGCTTCCTTTTTGATTGAGATAGGCATGGATATCAGCAAGGAGAACTGTAATATCAAATCCAGACCTTTGTAAATCGATTAATTTGTTTACTGTCAGGACGTGCCCCATGTGAATTTTACCACTTGGTTCATACCCTACATACGCTGTCGGTCTGTTCTTTGTGGCGACTAAATCATCAAGTTCTTCTTCTGTTACTATCTCCTGCAGGTTCCGTTTTATAAGTTCTTCCTGTTCCATGGGTTCACCGCTTTTTACAATAACATTTCGATTTTAAAGGTTTTTGGTGTTGAAAAAATACCGCAAAAATAAGCATAAAATACTAGTATAAAATTTTTGTTTTACTTGTCAAAAGCAGAAATATTTAAACTAATAATTTTTATACCTGTATGGACAGTATATAAATATATTAACTCTGATTTAAATTATTAAAATTTTACAACTTAGATTTAACAACCATCTAAAACCTGCAATGTATCATATATGTAGCATCAGTATAGACGGTTCTGTTAAACAAATATAAATGGTAGATAAAATGGAAAATGAAGAAATACTCAATCTTAATGAATTCCAGCGTGATGCGCTTAAAGAAGTTGCCAATATTGGCATGGGCAACTCCATAACATCATTATCAAAACTCATCAATCGACAGGTGAACATACATGTCCCTGATTTGAAAATAGAAAAAATAGAAGATGTACCCGAAATTGTCGGAAGCCCTGAAGAACCGGTGGTAGGAACCATAGTAGGGCTTCGAGGTAACTTCATGGGATATATTGCTATAATTATTCCTGAAGAAAGCGCTGAAAAAATCTCACAGATTGTTATGGATTCTGATGATGTTGATTTGCAGAGTGAGATGACTCTGTCTATGATGGGGGAAGTGGGTCAGATTCTTGCAGGATCATATTCCAGTGCTATCAGTGATTTTTTTGGAATCAATACTTCGATTACAATTCCGTATACCAACTACGATATGGTTGCTGCAATAATGGACAACCTCCTTATTGAGATGAGTATAGAAGTGGATTATGCAATCGTATTCGATACTGAGTTTACAATCAAAGATGAACACAAGGTAAAGGGCAGTTTTCTGACAATGTTTGACAAGTCTCTGCTGGATGATTTCCTTGAGAGGATAAATAAGATGGTTTGATTTGAAAAAATAAAACGAGCTGATTTTAATGAAACTAGTAAAAATGGCAGACTTTGCTGTTGCAAAAAACCCTGAGAACCTGAAAACGATGAGTCTTGGCTCGTGTGTAGGTATAACACTTTACGATCCTTCCAAAAAAGTGGGTGGTCTTATTCATGCAATGTTGCCTTCTTCTGAGAATGCAAGGAGTACAAACAACAGAGCAAAATTTGTAGATACAAGTATTCCGTATCTTGTTGATGAATTGGTAAAAAATGGTGTTGCAAAAAGGAGGCTTGAAGCAAAACTTGTAGGCGGAGCTGATATGTTTTCTATGGGTAACAGCGGGACCATCAATGTGGGGAGGAACAATGTAAAAAAAGCAAAGGAAGTATTATCAAATCTTGACATACCGCTTGTAGCTGAAGAAACAGGAGGGAACCACGGCAGAACCACTACAATGGATACATCAGATGGCGCAGTCTTTATAAGAAGTATCAAAGAAGGCAATTCCAAGATTTGACAATTATTATTAATAGCAAAAATTATAAATCCAATCGTGTAATGTAGACTGGTGGATATATGTTTAGGAACATGTATCTAATATAAAGATAGGTCAGGGGCTGTGGCCTAGCCAGGAATGGCGACGGGCTCCAGCGGATAAATGATGAACAACGGGTCTGCTGAGACCTGCTCGACGGGGCGGGTCTATGAGGAACCGTTGGAGCACTGATATGTGCTCTGCAAGAGCCTTTAAAGAACTGTCAAGAGCAGTGGTTCGGAGAGACCCGTCGATCGTGAGTTCGAATCTCACCAGCCCCACCTTTTCTTTCTGCATTCTTTTTTTCTTGAGATACCAATACACTCAAATATTCCATAAAAAGAATTAGGATATATGAAATCTGTTTGTTTTTGCGGGGAGGTACACCTACCACTAAATTTGAAATGGTACTGGCCAGCTTATGAATATACTAAACCGAGTATCGATAAATATTTCGACCTGCCGCAGGTCTATTCCACCTTTGAAAAAATAAGTAATGATTTCATACGTACAAATGAGGTTATAAAAGATTCATTAAAAAATGGTGGAAAATACTCTTTTAATATTTCCGGAACGTTTATAGACATATGCAAAAAATGGAATTTTGATGTAATCGAATCTTTCAAAGAATTATCAAACACTGAAAAGGTAGAATTCACCTCATCTTCATATTATCATTCTCTTAGCAGTTTATATAATGATTCTTTCGAATTCCGCGACCAGATTAAAAAACATAGGAACGAAATAAATAATTTGTTTGAACAAAAACCACAAACATTTGTCGATTCTGAACTACTTTTAACAACTCATACAGGAAGCATTTTGAAAGAACAGGGTTTTGAATGCATGATTTCAGAAGGTTCATCCAATCTTTTAGATGGAAAAGATCCTGTATACGTCTACACCAATCAATTACCCATCCTTCTCAGGCATATTAATTTAAGCAAGGATATAGAGACCCGATTTTCTGACAGGTCATGGACAGGTTATCCGTTGATTGCAGACAAGTTCGCTTCCTGGATAAATAATATGGAAGGGGATGTAGTTGTTATCTATTTCAATTATGATACCCTTGTCAGACATCATAAAAATGAAAGTAATATATTCCAGTTTTTAAAAGAATTACCAGAAAGCCTCAAAAAGTACGATATCAAGATGGAAACTCCTTCTGAAGCAGTAAAGAAACACCAAAAAATAAAACTTGATAACCTTAATATTGAATCAACTGCAAGGTTTGGTATGGACAGCCTTACAGGAAACCACATGCAAAATCTTTATCTATGTGAGTTAATGAGAATCAATAAAGATTTACAGAAAATTAAAGATTCACCTGATTACAATTTTTTGAAACAGATATATGGATATCTTCAACAGAGTAACATATTTCTGGATATGAATTATAACAACCTTCCACTGGCTTATGAACGAGGGGTTAACAACTTTTCAATCATCTCGGATTTCAGACGTGCTGTTATTGAGGCGGCGGGACAAATCAAAAAAATGGAGGCCAAACAATGACTTCTGTTTGTCCTTATTTCCAGATTCATCAACCATACAGACTAAGGTGGTTCTGGCCTGATGATACAAGCGGTTTTTACAGGTATTTTGATTACGCTGCAAATAAAGAGATATTTGAAAAAGTTGCAGACAAATGTTATCGTCCAACAAATAATCTACTGCTGGAGTTAATCGATGAATACGATAAAGATTTTAAATTCAGTATTTCTGTGACAGGAACTCTTCTGAACCAGTGCGAACACTGGGGTAATGATGTACTGGATACTTTCAAACAGATGGCAGATTCAGGTTGTGTAGAATTTCTGGACGAGACGAATTACCACTCATTAGCAGGATTATTTGAGGACAGGTCAGAATTTATAGAGGAAATTAAAGAACATCACAATGTTATAAAAGATCTTCTTGGTGTCAAACCAAAAGTATTCAGGAATACCGAGTTGATCTACAACAATAATATAGCAAAGACCGTTTCTGATTTAGGATACAATGCAATACTTGCTGAAGGTGTGGATAACCTTCTTGGATGGCGGTCTCCGGATTATGTATACCGGGCAGAAGGTAGCGGTCTGCCTTTATTATTGAGAAACTACCCATTAAGTGATGACATTGGATACCGTTTTTCAGCAAGATGGTGGGGTGAGTACCCTTTGACTGCTGATAAATGGGCTTCATGGGCATCGGATGTGGAAGGAGATATCCTTAATATTTTCATGGACTATGAAACGTTTGGTGAACATCAATGGGAAGAAACCGGTATTTTCGATTTTATACGTGCTTTACCCGGTGAAGTATTAAATCGAGGTCTTGCATTCAATACCCCTTCTGAAGTGGTGGATATGTATCCACCAGTGGGAAATATCGATGTGGGGGATTTTTCAACAATATCATGGGCTGATATGGAACGTGATACCAGTGCATGGGTTGGAAATGATATGCAGAGAAGGTGTCTTGAAGAAATTAAACATCTGGGCCCATATGTTAAAAAGACAGAAGATGATGAACTGATACAAATATGGAAACATATGCTTACATCCGACCATTTCCATTATATGTGTACCAAATGGATGGGTGACGGCGATGTACATGCTTATTTTAGTGTATATTCCTCACCATTTGACGCTGCAATAAATTATATGGCGGTTGTTATGGATTTCAAGGCTGAAGTGTTTAAACGTCTTAATGGTTTATCAGGAGAGTGAAATGTTTAAATGACACATAATCTTGGTATTTTTTTCAGTAAAGAAGAAACTGGAAATTATGTATGGTTTAAGATTCACCATTCCGATACACCAAAATCACAGGCTGATATTGTAAACCTTTTTGCATCTGAAAACGTGGATGTAAGGTATGGATATATTGATAATACCGAATATAGTGACAGGGGAAAATATGTCCTTTTTGCACTTGTAAAACAAAGTGTTGATATTAACACCTTTTTGGACAAACTCGAAAAACTTGATGTTGTTTTAAATATCGAATATGAGGTTATGGAGGATGGAGAATTACATTCACTTGATTACCCTCTCCAGCTACTTGGTGAAAGAGCCGTAATAACCCGTGCAACAACTTTTGTGGATGTTATACACATAATAAAAGAAAATGTATCCGATTCCGGTGGACTGTTGATGATGAGTGGTCTCAATGGTGGCATTCATGCAGCCAGATACATAAAAACAAATATTAACATAGACAAAAACAACCTTATAAACATTTTAAAAGAACTGGTAATTGCTGCAGGATGGGGAAGGCTTGATATGGATCTTGATTTTGAAACACTTAATGGAAGGATATATTTCATGAACTGTTTTATCGCTGAATACTATGGTAAAAGCGAAATTCCTGTATGTGAATATATCAGTGGATTTTTCTCAGGATTTATTACAGAAGCTTTGAATGAACCGGTTCATGTCAGAGAAATAAGATGTAAATCTATGAGCCATGATACCTGCGAGCATATAATTTCAAAAGCTCCCCAAAGTGTGAAACCAGAACATATACTGAGAGGAGATTTACCTTGATTAAACAACCAAATGTAATTCTTGGTAATAAACATCTTCTTGTTACAATGGGCAGTAAAGGGGAAATTTTCGGGTTTTTCTATCCAAGAAAGGATTATGCTCAGAATGTCGAGGAGTCAGTAGCTTGCATCCATGATGGTGAACGCCTCATGTGGACAGATAGTGGAGAATGGACTGCAAATCAGTATTATATCAAAGATACTGATATTGTATCAACCAAACTTTCCCATGAATCAGGTCTGGAAGTATCAATCCTTGACTTTCTGCACCCGGAAGCACCTTTTTTAATCCGCAAATACAGGATTTATTCAGATAAAGATTTTCATGGCAAATTCTTCTACTACTTAAACCTTAATACAGGAGAAATGGAAAAAAAGAATTCCGCTTTCTGCGACCCTGAAGAGAAAATGTTTGTCCAGTACTGGCGGGATTTTCATATCGGTCTTGTTGGGTTGCCGGGTTTTGATGACTGGCAGGTAGGAAAAATAATGGGTACCATCTGGTGGATGAATGCCAAATATGATATGGAAGACGGAATCCTGCAAAAAAACCGTGAAGATATCGGTAAACTCAACAGTGCTTTAGGCTGGAAACTTGATGTTAATACAGATGACCCAGCAGAAATTACTTTGTTAATCGGTGCTTCCAAAAGAAGGACCCAGCTTTATAAAAGGATGCATGAGATATACCCCCATTCTATTGATGATATGTATGAAAATACCAAAAACAATTGCTTTACATGGCTTTCTGGTAAGAGAAAATTAAATTTGTCTGGACTGTCCATTAATGAAAAAACCCGGGAACAATTGCTGGATATGTACAACCGTTCTCTTCTTACATTAAACCTTTTGAATGATTCAAAACATGGTTCCTTTGTTGCTGCTCCAGAATTTGATTCCAATTTTGAAATGTGTGGAGGATATGGGTTTTGCTGGAATAGGGATGCATCAGAGGTTGCGACATCCCTCTTAAATTCAGGTTATCATGAATACTGCGAACATTTTCTTAAATGGTGCAAAAAAACCCAGTTTTCAGATGGTTCATGGTTTCAAAGATACTGGATAGATGGCAATATAGCTCCTGCATGGTGTAATTTTAGTGACTCCACACAGATAGATGAAACAGGGTCAACACTTCAACTGGCAAATCTATACTACCAATCGATAGGTGGGGTTAGAAAAGCGGATTTTCTATACCAAATATGGGTTACGGTCTTGCACGGGGCGGAATATCTGATGAAGCGAAGTTCTGAAGGTTTGCACGACCTGTGTATCGATTTATGGGAAACCTATAAGGGTGTTTTCAGCTACACCAACGCTTCAATATATGCAGGGCTTTTAAGTGCTGCTCATCTGGCAGAAGAATATAATGAATTAGGTCTTGCAAAACGCTGGTCTGAAAGAGCAGAACAGGTAAAAAGGAATACTCTGGATAAACTCTGGCTGGATGATGGGTATTTTGCAAAAGGGATTATTGACAATAATTTGGATACAACAGTTGATGTTAGTATTTTGGGTACATTTGTACCGTTTAACATGTTAAATCCTAAAAACCCTGATGAAAAACAAATGATTGACTCCATGATAGCAAAAGTTGAGGAGAAGTTGGCATTAAATATCAATGAGTATTATGGAATCAAACGTTATGAGAATGATAATTACATAGGTGGAAACCCGTGGATTGTTGCTACCTTATGGCTGTCAAAATCAATTCTCACTCTTGCAACTTCAATAAATAAAAAAACAGAACAGCAGCAATTGATAGATAAGGCTCTTGAATATATTAAATGGTCAATCAGGGGAACTACAAGTGCTGGATTATTGCCGGAACAGGTTGATAAGTATACTGGTAATCCTGCATGGGTTATACCGCTTGGTTGGAGCTGTTCCCTTATGATCGATAATCTACAGCTTCTGGATTCTTTATAATAACAGAAGGTAGAAAACCCTTATGTCTTTAGCATTGCATCAAATCGTAGATTTAATGCGAGTTTCATTTCTTTGAAATGAAACAAAGGGATGAATACCGCCTAATCCAAATATCAACCTTGACTGCGTATATATTCTGTAATTGTTTTTTTGCTTACATTTCCTATTGTGCAACAGAAGTATCCATCACTCCATAGAGTATTTTCTTTCCAGTAATACATTTTTAGATGTTTTTTGTGGTTTTTCCACATAAGGTATGTTGATTCTTGCTTCAATTTTCTAATAACTGATAATATACTA
>NZ_JAHENT010000056.1 GCF_018609725.1 Methanohalobium sp.
CCCCCTGCCCTGAAACCATGTCTGTCAAATTCCACGATAGCCATGTTGTTTTCATGTATGTGCAGCACTCTGGCATTGACTGCTTCATAGGGTGAATGTTCGGCATATTCTCCATACATCACTCCAAGGTTTAAGTAATCCCCTACTTTTGTTTCAGGAGGAACATTAACCCACATAAGGTCAAGAGGCTTTAATGTGTCTACCAATTCTGGTATGTCTTTCGGTGCGCGGTGGTTATGGGCGAGTCCTCTTATCATGAGTTCATGATAAATTTCCAGATAAGTGGGCTGGGTCAATGCAGCCTTTTTTAGAGCATTTGAATCGCTCAATGCATTATCTGGTGTGCCTTCATTTATTACTTCACTGTTTGACATCAGGTAAACATAATCCGCCCATTTATAAGCAAGGTCAACATTGTGGGTGGAGATTATGATGGTTTTTCCAAAATGGTTATACTCGTTTAACAAATCCAGTAATTCATCTGCACCGACTGGGTCAAGATTGGAGAGGGGTTCATCCAGGATAACAACTTCAGGGTCCATTGCCACTACACCTGCAATAGCGACCCGTTTCTTTTGGCCTCCACTCAGATGATGAGGCGGTTTGTCTTTAAGATGTTTGAGTCCCATATATTCAAGGGTGCTGTTTACTACTTCATCCACTTCATCTTTTGAGTATCCAAGATTTGTAGGTCCAAATCCTACATCCTGATATATTGTCGGAGCAAATATTTGGTCATCTGGGTTCTGGAATACAATGCCCACATTTTTACGGATTTCTCGGAGGGATTTGGAATCATATTTTATAGGTTCATCATGGTAGAGTATTTTCCCTTCATCTGGTTCAAGAGTCCCGTTTAAAAGTAAAAAAAGAGTTGATTTGCCGGAACCGTTCCTTCCTACAAATGCGATTTTTTTGCCTTTGTTGATTTCTATATCAACATTATTGATAGCAGTGGTTCCGTCCGGATATGTATATTTGAGATTTTTTGTTTCCAGAATCGACATGATTAATCCTCAAACAACAGAGATGTTTTTTGTAAAATAGAAGATAGTCAGGATGAATATGAAGTATAAAGAGGCGGTGATAATTTCTGATAATTCTACCGGTCTTTTTGCATCAAACATCATCATTTTGCCGTTATAACATCTGGAATCCATGGCAAGATACAGTTTTTCACCCTGTTCCCATGACTGTAAAAAAAGCGTACTTACAAGCATACTGAATGAATATATCGAACTTTTCACATCTTTGTATCCAAGCCGGATGGTCTGGGCATATTTAATGGACATCGCCACATCCAGAAATACAAATATATAACGGTAAATCAGCATTGATAGCTCTATAAATGATTCAGGAAGTCGGGTTTTTTTAAGTACTGCAAACAATTCAACCATGGGTGTAGTGAATGCAAGGAAAAAGAGGCAGCACATACCGCTAAAGGTTCTTGAGACTACAAGAGTTGCCATATTTATACCTTCAGAATTTGCTATAAATGGATATCCGAATATATTAAAGGATAAAATCTCACTACCTGAACCAAAAAAGAAAAAAATAACAACAGCACCGGCAAATGCAAAACCCAACGGAGCTGTTAATATTTTAAGATATAATTTCAAGGGGGTTTTTCCCAGAAATACTGTAGCAATACTCATTGACAGTGCTATAAATAATGGTGTAACAGGAGAAGTGGATGACACTCCTACAAGTAACCCAAAGGCTACAATAATCAGTTTGAGCCAGTTGTTTCTATTTCTCAAAGGGCTTATTAATGCATAGTCATCCAGCAGTGTTGTCATGTTAGGCACTCAATTAAAAAGTTAAAGCGTTGCAATTGATTAGTGGCTAAGTATTAAACAGCTTTATTTAAATATTATTTGTCTGGGTTTAAAATAAAAGAAGTAAAAGTCTTTTAAAAATAAGACTTTTGAATTAAGTATTAATCATTGGACTGTTTTTTTCCTTTGCCTTTATAGTATCCCATGAAGAAACCAATTATCAAAGCACCAATCGCAGCCTGGAAACCAAAGAGCAAACTTTCAATTTCTCCGGAAGGAGGTTCCCATACCGGATTGGCTATAGGGTCATAGTCAGGAGCTATATCTTGAATAACTCCTTCTGCTTCACCATCTGCACCGCCGAAAGCTGCGTCTGTGGTGGATGATACATAAAGGAATTGAGCGGTGAAAAGAACAACCAGAACAGCTACAATGATTTCCAGTTTCATGCTGTCACCCCTTTGAGTTTGCGTACACCTTCTTTACTGATTGCATTGAGTTTGATAAGAGCCTCACTTTTGAGCTGCACGATGTATTTGAATATCAGCGTTGTAACTGCACCCTCCATTATTGCAAGTGGTACTTGGGTAACAGCAAATATGCCGGCAAACGCTTTGAAAGACCCTAAAATTCCGCCGGTTTCAGCCGGAAATGCCAGTGATAATTGTGAAGCCGTTGCAACATACGTAGCCCAGTCAGCAAAAGTAGCCGCCAGAAATACAACTGCGTAGGCATTAAAATTGAATTTCATACCTGCTTTATAGATGGCATATCCTACAAGCGGTCCTATGATACCCATGGCAAAAACATTTGCTCCAAGAGTTGTCAAACCGCCGTGAGCAAGGAAAATTGCCTGGTAAAGAAGGACAATTGTAGACAAGACTGCTGTAACAGCGGGTCCAAAAAGGATGGCTCCAAGCCCGGTTCCTGTAGGATGTGAACAGCTACCTGTAACAGAAGGTAGTTTTAGGGATGAAAGCACAAATATGAATGCACCAGCTACTGCCAGCAGCGGTAGGATCTCACGTTTATATTCCACCATTTTGTTCAGTTTATAGATACCAAACATTATTACCGGTATCGAAATGGCAAACCAGAGTTGCCACCAAGGAGTCGGTAAAAAACCTTCCATTATGTGCATAAATACATCACCTTTTTTTAACAACTAAAATTGATTTAAATTAAGTTATCCTGATTACTTGTATAAATTACAGATTTTAACCTTTATTTAAACACTTTTTTTCTGGTAACAAATATTACCCAAATAGATAACAATAATATAAAAAATAATTATTTTTGTACAATCATTATGCAGTAGAGTTTGGATTGTACTTCAGGTGGTTTGGTCTTGTTGCCACCAGTTATACGTTCATTCGGATAACCCAGTTCTTCACAGGTATAAATATCTGCATTTATATCAAGTTCATTAAGAACTTCTGCAACTTCATTTGGTCCAAAAGATGCATCAGGGAGCAAAAGTACATTTTTTCCAAGTTTTAATTCCTGTACAAGAAGATGTTTTGAATGATTTCCCCCTCTACCATGGGCAGTAATTGCGGCAAGATTTGTCATATTAACACCGAGCCGTGCACATGCCAGGTGAAGGGACGATATACCCGGAATTATCCTATCGTTTTTGCTGGCATATTTTCCCAGTCCTGAAAAAAGAGGGTCACCTGTTGAAAGAATAACAGCATCATCTGGAAGAAGATGAAGGTTTTTGTAATCTCTAATTTTATTGGCTTTTCCGGTTATGTATTGTTCAGCAGTTTCAATAGCACGCTTTGAACCATATACAACAGGAGCATTTTTTATAGCTTCGATAGCTTCTTCTGTCAGCATACCGGGACCGACACCTACACCCACTATAATCATTTATCTCCCTCGCTGTCTTTTATAATTTCACCTTCTCTGTTAACAATGACTACTCTGGCACCTTCTGCTTTTTTAATGGTTTTTTCAAAGGATTCCTGCAACCTGATTCCTTCGGGTTCTTTTTTCACAAGTTCTGATACTGTTGAGTATCCACTCCCAGTTAATATATCGGGATCTCCCCATTTAAGGATGAGTCCCGGTAATCCACAGATTATGACGTTACCAGTAGCGGCTTCAAGCCCTTCTGAAATTCTGCTTCCAAAAAGTACCACTGTATAATCTGGAAATAGCATAGTGGAAAATCTTACCCCTATACGACCGGTAGTAATGACTACTTTTGAAGCGGTCTTGAGTAAATCTTCCTTCATTTCACCCAGATGGTCACTCCAGGGTTCAACAAATCCGGTGCTACCCAGTATTGATATACCGCCTGTGATACCAATCCTATCATTGAGGGTGTTTCTTGCGACATCAGCACCTCTTGGTAGTGATATTTTTACCCTGACACCATTAATTCCCAGTTCTTCAACCGCTTCGCAAACGGAATTCTGTATTTGCTGCATAGGTCGGGGGTTAATAGCCGGATTTCCTTTTTTAATCTGAAGACCGTCTTGGATAACAGTACCAATCCCTTCTCCTGCAAATATGGATGTTTCATCGGATTCCATAGCATACGCTTCAAATTCTATACCTCTTGTGATATCGGATTCATGGTCGTTATTAAGTTTTGAAACTACTGAATGACCATGGTGGGCATCGACTTCCATCCGGGCTCTAAGTCCTACTGGAGTGGGAACTGTAACTGAATCTACATCTTTTCTTAGTGACAGAACAGCTGCTTTTGCAGCGATAGCTGCTGTAGTACCTGTTGTATATCCTCTTTTCAATATCGAACCATCACTTAACACGACAAGAAGACCGTTTTTTATACCTTCAATCAGTTCTTCGCGGGGTATACTGGCACGTTCTATCCATTCATCTGGGATTTTTGTATTGTTTACTGGGTCAATCATTGCTGAACATTCGAAATATTGGATTATAAATATAGCGATTTAACTGTTTTCACCTGTTCGTTTAAACATCCTGTACAGTTCATCCCTTGTAAATGATAGCATAGTGGGGCGTCCATGTGGGCAGGTATAGGGATTCTGGGTATTTTTAAGCTGTACAATCAGATTTTCCATTTGTTCTGTATTGCAAATATGACCTGCTTTGATAGCGCTTCTGCAGGCTATGGTTTTACACATATAATCATAAATGCCAACATCATTTTTTATCCTACCGGCAGACAGAATTTCAGAAATCAGGTCATGCACGGTATCGGGTTTTTCTATGTTGCCGAAAATAACAGGAACAGAAGTGATAATATAGGTGCTGGGTCCAAACTCAGATATAGCAAATCCGAAATCTTCCAGATAGGGGATATATTCTTCCATCAGAACTTTTTCCTTAACACTCAACTCAAGGGTTATAGGTGAAATTAGCTCCTGACAGTCAGGGTTTTTCGAATTGCGGATGTGTTCATACATTATACGCTCGTGAGCAGCGTGCTGGTCTATAAGTACCAGTCTAGAATCCATCTCAGCAACAATATATAATTCATCCACCTGCCCCAATATTTTCAGGTCACTGGACTCAGATTGAAGTTGAATACCTGATGATTGTTTGGGTATTTGAGATTCTTTTTTATCGTTTTCTTCAGTAGTCAGTCTTTCAGAGCGTTTCAGCCGTTTTTCAGTGTCCTTTATTGATGAAACGTTATTGTCAGATTTTAGATGTTTTTTATCGCCAGTTTTAGATTTTTTGTATTTTGCAGGTTTTTCCCGGATTATATTGTCCTTGCTGACTTGACTTTTATTGCCAACTTCTTTGATATTAAGCTGTACAGAAGTTTCCTGATTTTTATCATTTTCTTTCTTGTTGACACTGGGGGTAAGTTCAGCCTGTTCAAGTGCTGTTTTAACGGATTCGGATATAGCATCCATGATGTCCTGTTCATGGCTAAGTCTTACATGGCTTTTTCTTGGGTGTACATTAATATCTACTTCTTCAGGATTAATTTGGATGTTTAGGACTGCAGCAGGATACCGACCTTTAGGCAAAAGGGTATAATATCCTGTTCTTAATGCGTTGCTGATGGCTCTGGATGATACACTGCGGTTGTTTATAAAAAAGGACTGGAAATCAGTACCACTTCTTGTGAATTCAGGTTTTGAAATATATCCTGATACCCTGATAAGTTCAGATTCATGGTCGACAGGTATCATCGACCTTGCCACATCACGTCCGTAAACATGAACGATGTTATCAAACAGGTTGCCAGATGAGGGAGTATGTAGTACATTTCTTCCATTGTTTGTAAGTGTAAATGATACATGGATGTTTCCAAGTGCCTGTTTCGAAACAGTATCTGTAATATGGGCAAGTTCAGTTCTTTTGCTTTTGAGATATTTTCTGCGTGCAGGGGTGTTATAGAAAAGGTCAGAAACCTCCACAGATGTGCCGGCTGATGCACCAGTTTCTGAAACATCATTTATCCCTTCAGGCTGGATAACAATCTTTGTACCTGCAAGGTCGTCCTTTTGTCTGGTTATCATTTCAACTTTTGAGACCGAAGCAATGGATGATAGTGCTTCACCTCTAAAACCCAGCGTTGTTGTTGAATAGAGGTCTTCAAGTTTCCATATTTTGCTGGTGGCGTGTTTTGTAAAAGCAAGACGGGCATCATCATAACTCATACCGGTACCGTTGTCAGAGACAGTAATATATTTAGCTCCCCCTTCTTTGACGTCTATCTTTATTTCTGTAGCACCGGAATCTATTGAGTTTTCTATTAATTCTTTAACAACAGATGCGGGACGTTCAATCACTTCTCCCGCCGCAATTTTATTTATTGTACTGTCATCAAGGATATGTATTCTGAAATTATCCATTTCTTATTTTTCTCCATTGGATTCTATTTTCTTTTGGAGCTCGTTTAACTTGTTCAATGCATCTATCGGTGTTAATTCATTGGTGTTTAGGTCTTTAAGTTCATTGACAACAGGATGTGGTTCATCTTCTTTATCATTCTGTTCCTGAGACTGATCGGGGTCGAAAAAAACCAGTTGGGTATATTTTTTCATCTTATTCTTTTTGTTGTCTTCATCACCTATAGATGCATTCTTTTCGATATCTTTTAATATTTCCCTGGCTCTGCTGGTTACTTTTTTAGGAACACCTGCATAACGTGCAACCTGTATCCCATAACTTTTATCAGTAGCACCTGGGACAATTTTTCTCAAAAATACTAGGTTGTCACCTTCCTCTTTAACTGCGATGTGATAGTTGCTAACTCTTTTGAGTTTGTTCTCAAGATCTGTAAGTTGGTGATAATGAGTAGCAAAAAGCGATCTTACACCCACTCCGTCTTTTTTATGGATGTATTCCACAACAGCCTTTGCGATACTGTATCCATCAAATGTGCTGGTACCTCTACCGATTTCATCAAGTAGAACAAGGCTTTTAGGAGTTGCATTATTTAAAATATTGGCAAGTTCAACCATCTCCACCATAAATGTACTTTGTCCACTTGCAAGGTCATCAAAAGCACCAACTCTTGTAAACACCCTGTCTACAATTCCGATGGATGCATAAGAGGCAGGAACAAAAGAACCTGCCTGTGCCATTATAGTTATTAGTGCATTCTGGCGCATATAAGTAGACTTACCTGCCATATTGGGGCCGGTAATCAATAAAAATTGATTATCTGTGCAGTTCATTTCACAATCGTTTGCAACAAACCCACTGTCAACTTTGTTTTCGACCACTGGATGACGACCTTCGCGTATGGTGATGTCACAGCCATCTGTAACTTCAGGTCTTACGTAGTTGTTGTTAACAGCAATTTCGGCAAGGTTTGCCAGTACATCCAGATTTCCGATAAGGGTTGCAGTACGTTGCAGGTTCTTTGAATGCGATGCCACTTTTGAATTTATATCGGTAAACAGGTCATACTCAAGAGATACGATTTTTTCATCGGCTGATATAATCATATTCTCGCGTTCTTTCAACTCCGGTGTATAGAAACGTTCAGCGTTTGCCATTGTCTGCTTCCGGATATAATCATCTGGTACGTATTTTATATTGGGTTTTGTGACTTCTATATAGTATCCAAAAACCCTGTTGTATCCAACTTTGAGTGAATTTATGCTTGTTCTTTCCCTTTCTTGTTTCTGGAATGAAGCAATCCATTCTTTGGAGTGTTTGGATAAATCCTTGAGTTCGTCCAGTTCTTCACTGTAACCCGGTTTAATAAGTCCGCCTTCCCTTACAGTTGCGGGAGGTTCATCTGTAATACCCTTTTCAATCAGTTCTGTTATATCTTCCAGTTCTGTAAATGATGAAAGCTCGTTTTGTATCTCTTTCAGGATATCCGATTGGTTACACTCCTTTAGGCATCCATTGATATCGGGCACAACTTCCAGTGACTTTTTAAGAGCGACAAGGTCTCTGGCGTTGGAATTACCATAAACAATGCGGCCAATCAGGCGTTCTACGTCCTTTACATAGGACAGATATGACCTCAGGTCGAAACGTACAAGGGTTTCCTCTGTTAAATTCTGAACCGCATCAAGGCGTCGGTTAATTTTATCTATTGATATCAGGGGTTTTACAAGCCATTTTTGTAGTAATCTGCTCCCCATGGGTGTTTTTGTGTCATCAAGGACTTTGAGAATAGTAGCATCATTACCTTCACCGCGTACACTTTTGATGACCTCCAGATTTCTCAGGGTTATGGAATCCAGAACCATGAAATCTGAATCTGAATAGCTCTTTAACGTATGTACATGTCCAAGTTCCCTCATCTGGGTTTCAAGAGCGTATTGGAGTGTTGCCCCAGATGCTGAAATTGCAAGTGGCAGGTCATCGCATTCCATACCTTTTAAAGTGGATACATTAAAATGCTGAAGTAATTGTGACCTTGCTGTGTTTGTCTCAAAAGCGCTGGAATCATATTCATGAAGGGTTATTTTCATGTCCTTCAGACGCTGTGCAATTTCTGAATTATTATATAGATAGGGTGGAAGAATGCATTCTGCGGGTCTCATCCGAGCAATTTCACTTGCAATTCGGTCATATGGTGGTTCATCGGATAATTGTGTGGTGAGGAATTCTCCAGTGGAAACATCTAAAAACGATAAACCAAACTCGTTATTCTTTTCAGAAATTGCCATTAGATAATTATTAGCAGCATCTGTAATCATAGTAGAGTCGATAGCTGTTCCCGGTGTGACAACCCTTACAACTCCCCGTTTAACAACACCCTTGGCTTCTTTTGGATCTTCCAGTTGTTCACAGATTGCTACTTTGTATCCTTTTTTAATAAGTCTTGGTAAATAATTATCAACAGCATGATATGGAATACCAGCAAGAGGTCTTTTTTCACCTTTTTTATTTCCGTTACGGTTTGTTAATGTAATTTCAAGTTCTTCAGAAACAGTTTTAGCATCTTCATCAAAACATTCGTAGAAGTCGCCCATTCTGAAAAACAATAATGCATCACTGTATTTGTTCTTCATTTCATAATATTGTTGCATAGCAGGTGTTTGCTTGCTCATTTTAAACTCCGCAGACAAAATTGGTTTTAAATATTATCTATAACAAGTAAATATATTTCTTTTCCCAGAGATTTATAAAAATTAAGAATCAGGAATTTCGGGTTACAGTAGGGCTGGATTATTCGGTGAAAATAAATGTCCAGCTGAAGTTATTTAAAAATACTGGTTAGCTGTTTATGTGAAAATAGGAATACAAACCCCCTGTAACAGAGTATTGGGTGAATTATTCTACCAGTTTTTTTGTGATTTCTGCTACGCGTTTTCCCTGAAAATGGGCTATATTAAGCTCATTTTCGCTTGGCTGTCGGCTTCCATCAGGTGATGCGATTGTTGAAGCACCATAAGGACTGCCGCCTGTAATCTCATCAATGGTCATCTGTCTGAGAATTGTTGATTCCTGACCGCCATGTTGGGTAGCACTGGATGTAAAAACACTTCCTACTTTGCCTATGAGGTCTCCATTTACCCATAATTCACCGGTGGCATCAAATAATGTCCGCATTTGAGCGGTCATCATACCAAAACGTGTTGGAGTGCCAAATATTAGACCATCGGCCTCTTTCAGTGTATCCAGTGTAGCAGTCGGTATGTGGGAAAAACTTTTCTTTGATTCAAGAGCCCTTTTCTTTTCCAAAATTTCATCTGAAAGCGTTTCTTCAACCTGATAGATATTTACATCTGAACCTTCAACTTCTCTGGCACCTTCGGCAACATCTTCAGCCATTTGGTAGATATGCCCGAATAAACTGTGAAATATAATATTAATTTTCATTTTATTTGTACTCCCCTTTTAAGAACAATACAATTACCAGTCCTTACAAAATTTGTTGTAGTGCTTTGCTTATGTAATTTTGGCAATATGTAGGGTTTAAAAATATAGATATTATGTGTTCTAATCCAACACTAGCAAGTTACACTATAAGTCTTTTCTTCATGAGGTTTACGGATAGTACAAAAAGAATCAGTGAAGCTGCGGCTATCCACACAAAATTTCCCAACATAATGATGTCTAATGAACCGGTAGTCAATGACCTTATAATCATTACAATATGCGTTAAAGGGAGAATTGCATAGGCGAGATATTGAAGAATCTGGGGTAAAAGTGAAAGTGGGAAAAACGTACCGCTGAAAAGGAACATAGGGGTTATAAAAAGTATAGATGGGTAAGTGAGTGTGTTTATATTCGGAGAAATAGAAGTAAAACACATTCCAAGACATGCAAAAAGAAAACCTGAAACGAACGAGAACGGTATAATTAGTAGTGAATGAGGATACTCAGCCAGACCCATGATACTGACAATTATCACTACAAGTGTAGCGTTAATTGTACTTCTAGTAGCACCCCACAACATTTCACCGGTGATCACTTCTTCTATGGTCAGTGGAGTTGCTATGATGGCGTCAAAGGTTTTTTGATAGTACATTCTGACATATGAACCGAACGTACATTCAAAAAAAGAAGCATACATCATGGATACCGCTATCATTGCCGGCGCAATGAATTCAATATACGAAACACCTTCTATGTTGTTTATATAGGTTCCAAGTCCAAGACCAATAGCGAATAAATACAGTAGTGGACTAAGTAGTGGAGGTAGCAGATTAACTTTTAGGGTAGTCATAAAAACGTCCTTGTTCCGAAGCCAGACTTTTAAAACCCTGTAACTTAAACTTGGTAGTTTAAAATAGGACATAATCGACATAAGTTCACTCTCTCAGTTTCCTGCCTGTAAGTTTTAAAAAGACGTCTTCAAGTGTGGCTGAACGGACTGTTATTTTTTCGAATTTACACTCCTTCATTAGTCGGTCTGAGATATCTTTAGGTTCATTTGTATATATTTGTACAGTACTATCAAGGGTTTCATAATTGATATCGGTTTTATCCAGACAGGATATAACAGGCTTTGTGTTGTCTACTTCAACTACATCAGAACCTATATACTTTTTAACTATGTTATCAGGGTCTCCTTCAACCAGGATTTTTCCATAATCCATGATAACCAGTCTATCACATAGATACGCTGCCTCTTCCAGATAATGGGTAGTAAGTACAATTGTTACATTTTGCTTTTTTAAACCCCTGATTTTTTCCCATAAAAGATGCCTTGCCTGAGGATCAAGACCCACAGTAGGTTCATCCAGTATCAGTAAACTTGGGTTGTTAACAAGAGCTCTTGCCAGTATCAGACGTCTTTTCATTCCGCCTGATAACATATAAGTCATTACGTCTTTTTTCTCTTCCAGTTGCACAAATTCAAGTAAACTATTGACACGTTCTTTACTTTCCTTTTTTGGAATGTCAAAATATCGAGAATAAACAAATAGGTTTTCATATACAGTAAAATCAGGATCAAGGTTGTTTTCCTGTGGGACAACACCTATGTTTTTTTTTATTTCTTTTTGATGTGTGTTTACGTCCATCCCGAATACTTCAAGTTTACCATCATCCTTGGGTGAGACACATTGTATCATCCTCATGGCAGTGGTTTTACCTGCACCGTTTGGTCCCAGAAATCCGAAAACTTCACTCTCCTCCACTGTAAAACTTATACCTTCAACAGCAACAAGTTCTCCGAATTTCTTTTGCAGGTTTTGAGCAACAATAACTGGAGCTATGAAATCCACCACCTTGGATCCTTAAACATTAACTTTAAGATACAGATGAAATAAAAAGGAAATATAGACATGCAAGTTATTCAGATGTTTCTTTTTCCATTTTTTCCAGTTCTTTTGGAGAAATCTGTTCAAGCTCATCAGGGTTTGTAACATCCTTATGGACAAAAAGCCCACACCAGCAGCGTTTCATTATATCAAAGTGTTTTCTGTTAAAGGGTATGCAGGGACATACAAGTTTCATATCTTCTTCACGGTTTCCTGGAAGAGCCTGACATGGACAGTAAGGAGCGCCCTTTTCCCTTTCAGTCATAACTTCCTGTTCAAGCAGGAAATCAACAAGTTCTTCATCAGGACTGAATTTGTATCCTAGCGGGTCGACTACTCTGGTGAATAATTCTCTCAGTTTATTTTTTCTTCTTTCAGTTCGTGCTTCGGAAGACATATTATAACCCTTTTATTCTTCAATTCCCAGTAGTTCAGCATATTTTTTCGGTTTGTATCCGATAATAACCTCGTCCCCGATTATAACATAAGGTGTGGCTGTGCTTCCCCCTTTACGTTTCATCTCTTGAATTATCCTTTCTTTTTCATTTTCGTCTTTTAATTTGTCGATGTCAACATAATCGTAGGGAATATTCCTTTTGTCAAAGAATTTTTTAGTTTTTTTACACCACGGACATGTGCTGAGCGTATACATGAATACTTTTTCCATCATCTACCCTCTTCAAGATTTACGTATATGCTTCCTTCTGATATTTTTGTCTGGTAAGTTGGAATTTTTATTTCATTTGCAGTAACAAATTCACCGGTTCTGACATCAAATTTCCAGTCATGACAGGGGCATTTTACTATATACCCTTCAAGGGACCCTTTTGACAGCAGGCATTCCATATGTGCACATTTATTTGATAGTGCATAGATTTCCCTGTCTATTTTTACAAGAAGTATAAAGTTGCCGTCTAATTTGATACCTTTTAAACTATAATCCTGTAAACTGCTTTCATCTATTGCAAAAACCCAAGATTCAGTTATCTAATTCCCCCTGAAAAAATTTAAAAGCAATATATTTCTCCCTTATTTAATAATTAACATCAAATATTATTAACTTTTCCTTCCAACCTGATAACTTAGCACTTTTATTGGGGTTAATTTTTAGTGACATGAGCTAGAAACATTTATACTTACTAATGGTGGGAGTGTATGCACTTAAACAACATTAAACTAATTGTATTGCTATTCTTTTTGATGTTTATATTCATATCTGGATGTGTCAGCAGTCCTCCTCAAACAAATAATTTAACAGAAGAGGAGATCGCACAGGGAATTGAGCTTACAGAGGATGGACAAAAATACCTTGTGCACCCTGATAAACTGGCTTCTGGAGGACCTGGTAAAGATGGAATTCCATCGATAGACAATCCAACGTACAACACAGTTGATGAGGCTGACAGATATCTAAGCGATGATGAACTTGTGATGGCTCTCAACTATAATGGCAAAAAGCGGGTTTATCCCTTGCAGATTATGGTCTGGCATGAGATAGTCAATGATGATATAAACGGTCAACCGGTTTTGATAACTTATTGTCCATTATGTGGTTCAACTCTTGCTTTTGAAAGAAAGGTACAGGGAGATGAGGTAGAATTTGGAACATCTGGTAAACTTTATAATTCCAATCTGGTTATGTATGACAGAAAAACCGATACATACTGGGCACAGCTTACAGGGCAGGCTATAGTAGGGGAATTGACGGGCGAGGAATTAACCCCTATCTCAATAGACACCATTTACTGGGGAAACTGGAAGAGAGCTCACCCGGATTCTCAGGTATTGAGCCGGGATACAGGAGCAAGGCGTTCCTACGGGGAAGACCCGTACACAGGTTATTATAATGATAGTTCATTGTTGTTTCCTGTAGAAAACAGGGATGACAGGATCCATCCAAAGGCCGTTGTTTTTAGTATTGAAGTAAATGACAGTTTCAAAGCGTATCAGGAAGATGATTTAAAGAATCAGGGTACAATCAGTGACAATGTCGGTGGAACTGATATTGAAATTGAACGCAATGATATAGGAATAGTAAGCGTAACCAATTTGGATACGGGTGAGAAAATCACTAAAGTAAGAACATTCTGGTTTGCTTGGTATGCTTTTCATCCAGAAACTGCCCTGTATTCAAAATGATGGGGCCGCGGAGATTTGAACTCCGGTCACAAGACCCCCAGCCTTGAAGGATGGTCCAGGCTACCCTACGGCCCCTCAGGTATGAGGTAGCATACAATAGTCGAGGATATTAATATACTTTTCACCATTTTATTTAAAAATTCCATGACCTGTATGCTTTCAGTATATCTTTACCCTCTACAAATACCAGATTGTGTTTTCTGGCGTAGTCCATTGCACCATCTTTGGATAATGCTTTCCCGTTGTTGTCATCAAGCATTTCGCAGACGACCATTGCAGGAGTTATACCAGACATCTTTGCGATAGCTATTGAAAGTTCGGTCTGACCCATTCTTTTATTGACTTCTCCCTCTGCAGCTTTAAGGATTGCAACATGCCCCGGAGACCTGAATTCAGCTCCAAAATCAAAATCTTCACCATTAAGTGTTTTTTGAACAGCTTCTCCGAGTTTATTAATAGTTAATGAACGGTCGTTGTCAGGTATTCCTGTACGAGTATCTCTATGATTTACCCACAATGAAAAGGATGACCGTGTGTCATATTCAAGATCACCGCTCTGCTCAACAATTGACTTGAGAGAATTGTTTGTTCTGGATGCTTCTTTGAGGATATCTGCCATAAAAGGGAGCCCAAAATTGTTAGAAGCACAAAAATCGATGGCTGTACAAATAAGCCCTCCTCCATCTTTTCGCATCCATTTAACATCTGCTGGGGTTATTGATTTAGCAGGTATCGTTAGGTCGGTCTCACCTTCCCGTCCTTCTGAATCATACAGTAGAAAAATCTGCCCGTTTTTTGCGGCATCTATAACTTTTCTGACAGTTTCATTCTGGTTAATGGCTGAATTCATTTTTATTACTCTCATGGATGTTTGTGATTGTTTTGTTTTAACAGGATTTTTACCTCATCCCCATCATTCAGGTTGAGTTTTTTACGCAGGTTAACAGGTGCAATAATTTCCAGCAGGTCGCTTGGATAATGAGAACGTGAAGGCAGGACTATGGCACATTCAATATTTTCAATTATGGCTTTGTAACATTTACCATTCCCAAACGTTCTTTCACCATCAGTAAAGCCTTTTATCTGGGTTGCTGGTAATTCTTCAAGTTTTTCACGTGTATGTTTGCTATAATTTGCCAGACACACATTCAGTGTTCCCGGATATGGCGTAAAGTTTAACTTGTTTTCAAACTGTTTTTTGTATCCATCAAGGTTGATGTAGTATTTCCCTTCCCCCAGTCCATTGACTACATAACCATATAGTTCTATGTCACTTTCATTTTCAAAAATCCTCTGATAATCTGCGTATTCGTCACGAAGCTTTTTTAAACCCTGTTCTGTAACTGTTATCAATTGTCCATCCTGTACAATTTCTCTGTTGATGAGATTTTCCTCATTCAGTTTTTTAAGTATCCTTGCTGCGGTCTTGGAACTTGAAGATATATGCTCTGTAAATTCGCTGGATGATATTTTTATGCAGTCATCAGCAGCACCCAGTAGTGCAAGTTTTTTAAGAGATTCAATAGAACAGGGCATTAATAAACCACCAGTCGACTCATATTTGAGCTGCAGTCATCTCATATGTGAGGCAAGGAATAATAAATGTTTTGACTGGAATATCTGCATAATATGTTATTTTAACCGAGCCAGAATTCCTAAATGGTCTTCATGGTAAGGGTCAAGTTCGCTTCTTTTTAAAATTTCAAACTCCACAGCAAAATTATTTGTAACTTTTTTTACTTCTTCTTTAAATATTTTTTTTGGATTTGCTACGGTATCAATACTTCTGGCTTTTATTGCAAGTAAAAGAAATCCATCTTTTTTGAGAAATGCTTTTGCATTTTTTGCAGCAATTTCTGCTTGATTCGGCTGGGAAACATCCTGAAAAATAACATCCACTTTTTCTACAATATGTGAATAGTGACTCGGTTGTCCGGCATCTGCAAGGACAGGTACTATATTGGGACGCTTTTCACATAACATCACTAAGTCTCGCATTGTTCGGGATGAAAATTCCACAGCATATATCAGCCCATTGGTGGCAATATCAGAAATATGACTGACAGTAGTTCCAGAAGCAGCACCAAGATACAGTACTCTGGATTCAGGGTTGAGAGGAACATTAAATTTTTTTAGAATCATCGCCCCGAATTTGCTGCGGTGTACATCCCATCTTCGGTACTCTACATCATCAACCACTACTAATGGTTCTGAATATACACTATTTCCAGGGTTTAGGTTTCTGGTTGCAAGTTGCTTCTTTTTACCTTTTGAGAGTTCAAAAATACCCTGTGAAATTTCTTTAACGTCCATTTGTGTTCCTGTCCTGTTTAAACTGGATTAGTTTTTTGATTTGTTTTTACCGGGTGGGTATGGATAGGTATTTTTGATATTCTGTATTTTCTCGTCCAGATTAATGGACAATTTATCGTTAACTTCACCAGAATAGTAATCAATTCTTGCAGCAAGGCTTATCTTGGAGGCAAAAGCCCGTGCAATTTTGCCTCTCTGCCACCATGGAGCGTTTTTTATCAATGGATGGTTGAATATAACACCGTGTTTAGGGGATGTTGCACGGGACCGGAGATGTTTGAACAGTGCTTTATTTGCACCTATCACCTGTATAGTACTTGATGGTAGGCTTGCAAGTCTTTCCAGGCTACCTGTCATACTGATAAGTCGAGAACCAAGAAGAGCTCCTGCTATATTGGTCAGGTTCGGAGCCGCGTATTCCATATTTTCCATTATGTAATCCTCGATTTCTTTACGGTTTTTGTAGAGGTTGCAGAGGTTTGTAGCAAAATCTTTGATAACCTTTTCTTCAGAACCTGAAAGCTCAGCTCCCATTGAATTATTTGCTATAGAGTACCACTCATTATCCTGTGTTAAATTCGACTTGGAACCGTGTTTTGCAACAAACTGTGCAAGGTCTTCTGAAGTCAGGTTAAGTTCTGGGAAATACATTCCGTACCATTCAGATAGCCGCTCTGATAGCAGGTTGGTTGTTTCGTCTATATCATCAATTGCTTCAACCGCTTGAATAATCCTGATGTCGATGGTAGTGGCGTTTGAAATCTGGATTTTTGAGGCTTTTATCGCAGATTCCCGAAGTAGGGTTTCATATTCTTCTTCAGAATCCACAAAACCACATTCCAAAGCTGTAGAACGTAAGTCTATTTGTAAACTGCTGGCTTTTGATGGTCTGGAATCTATAATATGTCTGGCGATTGAATCAGGATTTTTTGAACAGAGACTGCATTCTTTAGTTGATATTTTCCTGTCTTTGTCAGTTACAATTGTTCCAAACCATGTTGTAATTTCCAATTCAAACCTCCGATATATTTGCACCTGTATTGTTGGCACTGGTTACTATTGCACGACCACCCACAGTATTATCCAGCATACTCTGTACATCCTCTCGGATTTTTCTGCTTTGTGATTTGCTATCTGAAAATCCAAAAACAGCAGGTCCAAAAGAACTCATGCCACAGCCTTTGGCACCGATATCGTCCATAAATCTGATAAGGTTTTTTATATTTTCGGACTGGATTGCTATTTCACGTTTTTTAAATCCGGTGGATTGTAGGTGGTTTATACCTCTCCCAAAAGCATCAATATCATTTTCCAAAATTGCCGGTATTATCTGCATCAGTATAAGATGTGATATTTCCTGCACTTCATTCAATGGTATCGGGCATTCCTTATTAAAGATGTCGACCTCTTTTGCATCATGAGCACCCTGACCGTGGGGTAGAGCCAGTATTATATCCCAGTCTGGAAAATCATGTCTAAATACTATCGGCGCAGGGTCTGCTTTGCTGGCTGAAGACGGTGAAAAACCTCCTTTTTTATTGAATTTGTGTCCGGCATCGACCAGAAATCCACCGCTTTCAAAGGATGCAACACCTATGCCGGAAGTTCCGCCACGTCCCACTTTTTCTGCTAGTTCTCTAACATCTAATCCAAGATTATATACTTCATTTACTGCAGATGCAGCAGAAAGTGCTGATTGTGTTCCAGACCCAAGACCCACATGAGATGGTATATCATCTTCGATATTCAGGTTAATTCCTTTCCCTTTGGGCAAAACAGATTTTAACGCCATTTTTACGCGTTCATTAAGGGCTGAATTACCAGTTACAGCTATATTGTCTGATTTTTCGGCTGTGAGTTCCGTTTTTGGATAATCAAGGGTGATTCCAAGTCCACCATCAACTCTGCCA
>NZ_JAHENT010000057.1 GCF_018609725.1 Methanohalobium sp.
CAATACATCTACAATACCATTATCTGCACCTTGTTCAAGGACAGTAGAATAATCTTTGAGTAACTCTGCAAAATTCTGACTTACCGTTTCACTAGATTTTTTATCGATAGCGTCTAGCAAGTTTTTATTATCTCGCTCGACATAGTTAACAATATCTTGCATTTCTTCGCTAAATACACCATAGTTTTTTCCTTGATTTGCTGTTGTATAAATTAAATCTTTAACATTTGCTCCACTCTGTGCAAGAGCATACTGATACTTAACTGCCTGTGGATAAATATCATCAATCTCTCGCTTCTTTTCTCTCACCTTATATCCAAGCCACGAAGTCATACTATAAAATACCACTGCGACCATTGAAAAACAAAATAATGGCACAAATATAATTGATAATATTAAACTAATGTTCTCTTCGACCCATACTCTAATCCATAGTGGAACACTCGAAAACCCAAAATCAATAGTGATTAATAATGGAGCTGCAACTTGGCTTAATGCATAGCCAATAAAAATACCTGCAATTCCAAGAATACTTCCCAGCGAAATAAGTCTAATAACAAATACATCTACTGTAATCGGAGAATTCAACTCTTTTAGGTTTTGTTTTTCATTTCTGAATCGTTTCCAGTCTAATAATCCAATATGAGGTTTTTTACTATATGGATATAATTGATATAATACTGCAAAAATACCAACAGTAATAACATCAAAATAATAATTGACTGACCCTCTTTCGTTACTCGTTGATGATTCAGATATATTCTCACCTAGTTTTGAGATTACAGAAATGATTTGTGTTTGAAGTGATGTTTCGCTTTTGTCTTCACTAGTAGAGGATTGGTCTTCAGATTCTGATGTTGTAAATGGTAGATTCATTATTTTTAATAGTATATATTAGTTCTAGGTCTTTAAGTGTTTAGGTTGCGGAGTTCAGTCATCTTGTCTGTTGCTTGATTTATTCTTCTTTTGGTGTCTCATCTGTATTTTCAGCCCCTTCAGTTATGTTTATCAAGTCAAGTTCAACATCAGCGTATTCAACTAGTCGTTCTTCGTTCATTGCTGTAATAACAGGATTTTTGCCATTTTTATATGTATTAGCAGTGTAAGACTTGATGATATTTCTTTCAAAACGATATTTTTGTTCGAGTTTCTCATCTCTATTCTCTTCTTCTTTTGATAGTTGAGAGCGAGTTGGTAGTAAGTCAAGTAAATACTTAAACAATGCTTCTCTTTCGTCAGCCATTTCATAAATAACTTCTAATGGATAGCCACTATCAATAAGCTGTGTTTCGATGTTATGACTTTCATCTAGACTACCCATTCTAAATGAGTTTGTTCGCCCATCATACTTCGATATTTCTTGATGACCAATTGTATCGGTTTCATCGTCATATTCTGTAATTTCATCGATAGTATATGCGATACGCTGTTGCTGTTCATTTCTGATACTGATAAGTGTATCGATAGCTTGTAGTTGTGGTCTTTCTACCCCAAGCCTCTCACCTGTAAACCGTGAGATAGCTTCTTCTACTGAATCAGCGTGGAATGTAGTAAATGTCTGATGCCCAGAATTAGACGCTTCGACCATCTCCTGTGCTTCTGGACCACGGACTTCGCCTACTAAGATACTCTCAGGTCTGTGTCGAAGTGCTTGTTCGAATAAATTAGCCATTGTGATTTTACTTGTCAATTTCTCTCTTGTAATCGACTGTAACACATTTGGTTCATCAACACGCAATTCTGGTGTATCTTCGATTGTAACAATCTTTTTATTTGGCACTAAGAATAACGATAATGCATTTAGAGCTGTTGTTTTTCCTGCTGCTGTTCCTCCAATCACAATAATACTTGCACCATGTTGTATCGTTAACCATAAATATGACATTTGCTCAATAGAAAAAGTATCATATTCAATTAAATCAAGCGGAGTAAATGGAACATCTTGGAATTTACGAATAGTGAAATTACCACCATTAAGTGTAATCTCACCACCAAGTGTCATCTGCACACGAGACCCATCTTCTAATGCTCCTTGTTCATCTGGCTCGTTTCGTGATACTGACCCATCAACACGGGTAGCAAGTAACGATACTTTGTCATCCATTTCAGCGTCGGTTAATGCGATATTTACCATACAGTTTTTATAATCATCGTGATGCACATATAATGGCACATGAGACCCATTAGCGGATATCTCTTCTAATCTATTATCCATCATCATTGGAGTAATTTCTTTGTATCGAAGAATATCTCGCTCAATATAATATAATAATTTTTGAAGAGATTCGTGTGAAAAGTCTTCTAATTTATATTTTTCAATATCAATCGAATTAAATACTGTATTACTTGCCTGTTGATTAAATTTATTTACAGCACCACCAATAAATTCAATTGTTTTATTAATAAATCGAAACATACCATATTGGATTGCAATATCTTTCTTCACAATTTCTTCTATTTTTTTATACTCAGCGTCATACTGGTTTTTAATATTCATTTCTTGGGTTAAATTACTTCGATTCACAGTTTCTAAAGAAGAGCGGAGTTTTTCTTTTAATTCTTCTAATCGAGCAACTTCTTCTTGTGATAAAATTGGCTCATCAACAATATAATAATATTGATTATCTCGTTCGTTATATAAAATATGTATCCAGACCATATACTTTTCATTCCCTTCTGCGTCATAATATATCGTGTCTCGAATCGGATACGATTCTTCAACTGTTGCATTAACTAAATTTTTATATTTAATATCATCTGTCCGAATTGAAATCCCAAATATATTATCTAATGATTCTAGGTCAACATTTTTCGATTGAGATGTTCGATTTTTTCTGAGTTCCTGTAGCCTTTCGATTGTAATCTCATTCATACTAGATATATTTCATTCAACCCTTAAAGTTGTTTGGTTAATCTTACTATATATTGTTAACAAAAATAGTGTTATATTACACTCTACTAGATATTCTCTAAATTCTCAATTACTTCACTCTTTTCACACTTACACTCACAAAACAATTCAGTAATACTCTTGTTTGGAGGTGCATACAATAAATATTGCTTTGTTGATTTAAAAATCATATATTCTGATAGTAATTTATTGATAGTATGTGGTGTCACTTCAAATAGTTCTGCTATTTCTTTAATAGAATAATTTAAGCCACGATATAACACAAGTAACTTCTCTCGTGATACTACCGCATTTTCTTCAATTGATTCAATATCTTCAGGAGATAATAAACAAAATGGTTCTTTGTATTGTTGTTTCGAAACTGCATCAATTTTCTCTTCTATATCTTCAAATGGGTTATCCATACATACTATATGTGATTAAGTTATATAAAAGTTTGTCTCTATTCTAGATTTATTTCATAAACATACCACGCTCGCATTCGTATAAACAACTAAATATTAACTTCGCTTTTCTGAATCAATCGTAATCGTATTTTCAAATAAAACATGTTTTGTTTGCTCTAATTTACCAAACATATTTTTCCGATGAAATAATACACTTGTCAGATTTTCATCTTTATCTTCTTCAAGTTGTGTCTGAAACTCAAAAATATTTGAAAATTTTGTATATAACTCTGCTGAAGTATCTTCTTCAACTAAACATACAATTTTTGTAAAACCATCAAGTGAACTAATAACAGAATACATATCAACAGATAACGAGACGATAATATCACAAGGTGTAGAGTTGATGGTAGAAATTGCGTCTTCAGATGAGA
>NZ_JAHENT010000058.1 GCF_018609725.1 Methanohalobium sp.
AACGGGTTAAAAGTATGGTGAGTTATTTTTAATTTGACAATAGGTGTTTTGATTCTTGTTAAAGGAACACAACATTTTTATGGTTTCGTCTCTAAGTGATATTTGTTATGTCTGATAATACAGATTCAAAAACAAATAAAGAAAAGATTGCAGAAGGGTTGGATGGTGTTGAAGTATCTGATATTAAGATTGTTGAATATATGAATGGAGACAAAGCGTGGTGTTTTAATGGTAATTGTAGGAAGTATGTAGATGGTGAGAGTCCACAAGGAGCTACAGAAGTATATTTGGATTATTAGTTTTGTGTTATAATTTGGTGTTTTATCACCCAATTAGATTCTAAGAATTATTCAATCGAATGATTTATAATTTAGAGTATATAATATGTTAGTAATTGTATGACAAAAGATTGTGATAACTCGTGGGGTGTATTTACAACAGATAATTGTTCTAGTGATGCGATATTTTGTTGTTTATTTGTTTGGGAGCAAGTTGGCAGTTCAAAATTACGATTATGTGGGGAATGTGTATATAAACTTCGTAACGAGTTGAAAGAGTGTGAAAAATTAAAAATTGTTGCTACTATAAATGATGACAGTAAGTAATATATTACTATAATACAATAATTTTGGTAATTTTGATTTACAATTACTTACTGTTGATACTAATGAGTATATACTACCTGATGAAAGGATATTGACAACGCCAACTGGAGTTTCGTGTATAATTAATGCTGGAGGTAAATGGAATGATACAGGGTTGAATGTATTTTATTATGCGAATCTTGATGAAGATTTATTTATAGAGCGAGTAGAGTCTTTATTAGATTTATGGATTGATTTATATTTGGACTATGATTCGAATGAGAGATTTTGATGTGTTTTGATGGATATACTGAACTTAATAGACCTGAAGAATTATATAAATAGTAATATAATATATTAGAGTAGTATGGATACTATGTTGTTTTGAAGTCAATATAATAGCCAAATATAGAAGATATAAGTAAATTATGAGGTATTCATAATATTCGTGTATACTGCGATTAAATGGCTTGTTATGATTGTTTTAATCGTAATAGAAACTTGTCATAGGAATGAAAATAGTAAAAAGTTTTGGTTAGGTAATTTTTTGTCAACATTAATAGGGTTTGAATAACAAGTAGTCTATATGTCAGTTTCAATCAAAGAAGAACTTGATGGGAGTGAATTTAGAGAAAGTGAAACTATTGCGTTCGATATTGAGACGGAGGGTTTCGCTGGAGCAAATGGAGATGAAGTTACAGTTATTGGATTGTATCCTGATTCTTCAGAAGATACACCTGTGTTTTTAATTAATACAAAAGGAAAAGATATTGATAAACGAGAATTGTGGGAAAACTGTAATGATTTCCCTATGGCTGCAAAGGTTGTCGTGTATGAAACAGAATGCACGCTGTTAGATGTAGGGTTCCGTTCGTTTATTGAGAGTTTGAATACTTATGACCAACGCTTATGTGGGTATAATGCAGAGACTTGGAGTGGTGGGTTTGATATTCCGTTTCTTCGAACTCGATTTATGAATCATAGTATTGAATGGTATCTTGATGGTGTCTATTATGTTGATATTCTGACTGAAGTGCAAAAACACATTAACACAGTTGAACCACTATTCAAAACATTATCAGAAGACGAGCAGGAACAATTTAAAGAAGAGTTTAATTATTCTGATGAAGATATTATCGCAGAAGATATTACAGATAACTTAGAATCATTTGGAGAAACAACAGGATATAATGTGTATGGTGATAATAATGGATTGGATGAAGCACACGAAGTATTGTGTGATTGTGGTGTTGATGACCCGTATGAGTCTTCGAAACAAGCTGTTGAAGATTATGAAAATGGAGTTATTGCACCAGTTATCTATCATTGTTATACTGATGTAGTCCGAACAAAGTGTATGTTTGACCTTGTAATGGCATATACACCTGCAAGAGAACCAAGCGAACTGAAAGACTCAGGATATATCTAATATATCTAATATATATTTACAATCAAACCATAACTACTATAACCTTTGAGTATAAATATGTAAGTATGATTAAACAGCGTATCATGAGACAAATTGTATCACTTGTAGATTATATTGGAAATAATTATTATTATTCACTCGGAGTGTTTGGTCTGGTTGTAACTGTAATGAGTTTTGGAGCGTATAGTATGATTTCAAATACAACGATGTTAGTCACAGCATTAATGAGTATGTTATTCGTTGAACTTATTATTGTATTTATTGGCTTCAATTATAATATCTACAAACAACTAAATAGTGAAGTTTTTTCATATATTGGAAGTGTTATCCAACAAGATGAAACAAAGCGGAGTGCTGTTGACTCAAGAGTGATTGATATGTTTAACTTATTCAAACAATCAGTCCTTGCTAATACAATCTTATTCGTTGCAGTCTTTGTTACAGGAGGATTGGTTGCTATTGCAGAGGTAATAATTGTTGTTGTTATTGGTGTGCAGAGTATGTTGGTAGCATCGTTATTTGTAAGTAGTGCGATTTTGTATCTTAACCGAAAGACTGTTCAAGATATTTAAAAAGATGAGTTTTTATATACTTAGATTTACTACTATTGTTTCAAATATACGGTTTGGGAGATAGATAGTATGTTTTGGTCGTGTTCGAGAAAGTATTGAGAATCCAGAGCGTATTTGTGATAATTGTTTAGAAGTCGGATTTAAAATTATTGAATAGTCTGACTACAATTAATTATATTAAAACAAGTTCACGAAGAGTTACACGAAACAAGAAAAATAGTAACAAAATAATACAGTTTTTATTTTTACTTGAGTGCCGACCGTTTTGAGAGATAAGTAAACGAAATGAGTGTTACTGTGCTTACATAGAGAGCCGTAGTTACTGTAAGTGTTGTTGTAGTCAATTCAGGCACGGTAACGAAAAGACTAATTATATCAATTAATGTGTTTGAAACCGTAAAAGTTGAGTATAGTGTCAGTTCTCCTGAAAAGTGAAGCACAAGTTTTCCAAACCAAACTAAACTTTTCCCCAGCATAAGAAGTAATGGGAACAGCAATACTATAATAGTAATATCTGCAAAGGTAATGAGAAAGTTTCGACCTGTATTAGGTTGTTTATATGTCGCATCATCTACAATGTTACTTTGTTTCATATATGAAGTATCATATTCTACCCTTTGAAGTGTTTCGAAACAAAAAGAAGCATATGATATAGTAACTACTAAAATAGTTTAGTAAATGTAAGTAAAATAGAGTATACAAAAAGAATAACTATGTTATCATAGTTCTACGACGATGAGA
>NZ_JAHENT010000059.1 GCF_018609725.1 Methanohalobium sp.
GCGTTCTTTGGAGTCTCGTTTGCAACCCAGAAATCCAGCAACATAAATCTTGCACCATTTTTTAAAGAATCTGCCAAAGAGCTGTCAACATACTATTCAAAAGAAATAGATGAATCAGACCCTGAATACAATAAATTCCTTAACAGGATTGAGGAAAAGGTTGTCGGCGAAAGAGGACACCTTCATCTGAACGTAGAAACTTCAGCAACCATAAACTGGGGTAAATTCGTCAATCAGTTGAAATCCTCATACTCTGCATGGGTCACATCCACTGGTTATGATTCAGTATATCGTCTGACTCATGCTGATATGCTCCAGTGTATATCCATAACCAGAGGAAACACCGAAAATGAAATCTGGTTTGCATCTGAACCTGAAGTTGAATACATTGACACCCAGAGAAAAGAACTTTATGTTGCCTACAATGAAGTTGCTGATGCACTTCACAGGATGGGAATAACTGCCAAATAATTTAAACTGCCACCATTTAAGGGTGGCTTTTATATTTACCCTTTTTACTTTTTATCTAATTAGCGTTAATTTGATTAAAGAATGTACCTATTAAGGTTTTGAGTATAAAAATGAATTACAAAACAGCACTACTTCTGGTTTCGGTACTGATTTCAACCCTATTTGCATCGGGATGTATTGACCAGATAGTACCGATGAATGAAACAAATGAGGAACCTGACAATTCAAAATATGAACTGGATGTGTTTTTGGATAAAACTGAAAATGATACATTTGTAAACACCACCACATTTTACCTTTCAACAAACCAGAGTGTAGAAGCTGTTCACATGGTCAAAAATTCAAAGGAACTGGATATTGTTCCGATAGAAGAACTGGGCGGAGTAGACAAAAGTATCATCTCAGATGTTGTGGTTATAGCCGAAGATGCCAATAATACACAGGCCACCATAAAAAATTTTGAAAGGCTTTCTGACAGAAAAGAGCCTTCAAACATCAACCACACGGTTACCGATAATGTTGTAGGTGGACAAAAACATATCTACATCGGATTCAATGAATCTATAACAGGGTTTGTAGCATATATGATGGATATACCCAGCAAACAGGATTTTACGTATAACCCCACTTCTCCGTCTATCATCCGGTTTGTTATACCTGAGGGATATTCAACCGGTAACCCAGTAATAGGCAGACCAAGACCATCACCTGATGACAAATATTACGATGATAAAGGCAGACTTAACCTTATATGGTACAATTTTGAAGGCGACCCAGCTTCAATCCTTGACCAAGTAAGGGATTTAGCAGGTTCTGATGATTCAGAAGAACCGCAGTATTCACAGGATTCTATAAATGTAAAATTCTATCCAGAAAATGCCCCATTAATGCTTTTAATAGGAACAATGGGACTTAGTTTGGGCGCTCTGACTGTTGTAATATATTACCGCAATGAAAGAAAGAAACTTAAAAAAGAGCATGAGTGGCTGGATGAATTAGAAAATGAAAAGAAACGTTGATTGTGATTTTAAATTTCAAATTTCATTCCATCATATCCAAGCGGATAATTTTTGCTTTCTTCATCATGCGGTTTGAAAAAGTGGCTCATATGAACAAACACCACTTCTTCTGATTTTATTTTTTCTGAAAAATCAAGCGCTTGTGTAGCATTCATATGTTTTTTAATGGATGTTATGCTGGGAGGTACTATTGCATCCACTACCAAAAGGCTGGGTTCGTGGATTAAATCCATACTCTTCTGAGGAACATCTTTGTTGGTATCACCTGTAATAACAACTTTTTTGTCACCTTCACAGACCATAACCCCTACCGCTTTTTTAATCGGGAGATGATTTACTTCAAAAAGTACAAACGTTAATCCTATCAATTCAAAGGGTTCATAGAGCTGAACATCATGTCTTCTGGGTTTTAAAAAATGAAAATAGTCCATGATGTAATCAAGGGTCTCTGGTACACCGTACACATCCACTTTTTTCTGAACCCTATAAAATTCAGGGAAACCTGCAAAATGGTCATAATGCCCATGTGTCCAGATTACACCATCAACTCCACTTACATCATTGGCTATTAACTGCCATTTCATATCTGGACTGGTGTCAATCAGAATCTTTCCTGAATCAGATTCAACCAGTATGGAAAAGCGTGTCCTTTTGTTTTTATCATTTGAATATGCATCTGTACAGGTTGGGCAGTGACAGCCTATTACAGGTACTCCTGTTGTATCACCGGTTCCAAGAAGTGTGATTTTCATTGGTATCCTGTGGTTTTAGGCGTATTCATCGGATTTAACTATTTCACGTTGGTTGAAGTTTTCCACCGCCTTTTTCAAATCATCCTGTGTAAGCGCTTTTCTGTCCTCCATCAGGGCACTTAATACTCCTTCACGTATTACCATTCGAAGGTCTGAACCAGCATATCCTTCAGTTATTTGTGCTATTTCTTCGGTATCCAAATCACCATCAATATCACTGGTTACTCTATCAAGAATCATCTTTCTCATTTCCTTATCAGGCAATGGGAAATTCATAACTTCATCAAAGCGCCTCCATGCAGCGGTATCCAGCATATTTGGGTGATTGGTTGCTGCTATCAATAATACTCCATCATTTGTAAGGCTTACCTCATCAATAGCCTTGAGAAGGGTGTTCACTGCTCTTTTTAGTGCAGCACTTTCGTCAGAGGTTCGCTTTTTTGCAACAAAATCGAATTCATCAATAAAAAGCACACAGGGGTTTAACCGTTTGGCAAGTGTAAACACACGGTCGATATTTTTGGCTGTTTCTCCAAGATACTGGTCTGTAACCATTGAAAGTCTGACTTCTACAAACGGCAGTGATAGACGGTGTGATACGGCTCTGGCTACCGAAGTTTTCCCTGTACCGGGTGCACCTATCAGAAGAAGTTTACCTATATCATACATTCCTATAGTTTTAAGATGTTCACGATACTGGATAGCCTTCACTATCTTTTCAACTTCATCTTCCTGTTCATCTGTCAGAACAATATCTTCAAAAGTCTGCATTATATCTTCAGGGGCTTCAATATGAGCAAGTTTTAGCATATCTTCGCCCCCTTCTTCCTGCTCAATTTCAGTTATCAGAGAATCCACCCATTCCCTGTCTACTTCTTTTGGTGCACTTTTTGACCGGGTACTTTCATAACTGACACCCTCTGTCTCTTTCTTTTCAAAATAGAAAGACAATGCGGGGTTTTTCCCAACCCTGTCCATTGCACCATCCTGCTTTTTGAACCAGTCTGCACCCATATCAAAAGCAGTAAGTTTCACTGTGAATTGCAGTTCATCAATATCCACAAATGGTAGAGACTTTATAGCACTTTTTATATCTTCTATTTCATAGATGTTTTTAATATCAGACACTGAAACATTGATTGGTTTTGGAACTGTCTTTTTTTCACGGTCCCAGTAATTTTTACGTATTTGTTTAGGTAGGTCGTTTACATCCATTTCAGAATACTTGTTGTAAACCTCAGCAGTCAATAGCAATTCTACTATATCTAAAGTTTCACCGGACATGTTTTTACCTGATTTATAAATTTAAAATGTAATATATTTGATATATTGTTAATAACGAATTAAGAATATCCAGAACCTATGAATAGGTATTTGTGTTAAATATATATTGCGATACTAAGTATTCATAATTCAGTTGTATCTTTGAAAGGAATCTATATTGGATAATTTGTTTATAAATTTTATGAATGCAGATTAATCAAAAATAAAAAGCATTAATATACTCAGGGTACAAGCTTTAAAATATCAGTCATTGATGGTGAATATAGTTCACCGGTTTTTAACATAGAATCTATTATTTTTTCAAATTTGTCAGAATCCACTCCTTTTTCAAAAGCCCAGCTTTTTAGTCTGCTCCTTTCCATTTCACCGTTGTTTGATTCCAGCAAATTAATAATTATTTTTCTTTCATCTTTTTTAAATCTGGTGTGTTTTGATTTATCTTTGTTAGGCTGGGATACAGGTTTGTATTCACTGGATTTAGTTGCGTCTATAAACCCCATGTGTTCTGATATATCCTGAATTTGTTCCTGACCTTGTATCTGGGATTGGACCTTTGTACGGGCGGATACCGCATCATCAATGTTATCACATTGATAGAAAAATCGGAGTTTATCTATATTTAAAGTTGACCCACAATTCTGGCATTTTGTAGTTTTTTTATCGTCGTTTTCAATAATCTGTGCATGTTGCCTGCATTTTGTACAGACTATTACTGCATATCGAAACATATTTTTGACCTTGAAATACATTAATTCAATAATAGATTTATCATACAATTAGACTTTAAATATCAATCCCTACTAAAATCATCCGGAAAAGACCATGATAAGAAAAGCCAAAAAATTCGATATATCTGCTGTTTTAGAGATAGAAGAATTATCATTCCAGATACCCTGGCCTGACTATCTTTTCAGATCTATTCTTGGCAATCCCGGTTTTGTCGTTTATGAGAAAAATAATATCGTTGTGGGTTATGTTGTAATCGATATTGTCAAAAATTATGCACACATAGCAAATATTGCAGTCCATCCCAAATACCGCAGGATGAAAATCGGTTCCTACATTATTGATTGGTGTGAACAGTTTGGCAAAAAAAGAGGGACATATGCGTTAATTCTTGAAGTAAGGGAGAAAAATATCAACGCTCAGAGATTCTACCATGAAAACGGATTTTATATAAAGGGAATTGTTCCCGAATATTACATTGATGACAACGCGATTGTCATGGAAAAGATAATTTCCTGAACTTGTTTATTTCCCGAATTTCCGCTGGCGTTTCTGGAAATCTCTTATTGCTCTAATCATATCAATTTTTCTCACCTTGTCCCAGTTTACATCGGTAAAGTATAGTTCTGAATACACAGACTGCCATATCAAAAAATCAGAAAGGTTTTTTCCTCCAGCACGTATAATCATATCGGGTTCGTGTTTTACAAGTAAACGGGATTCGATTTCATTTTCATCGATATCTTCAGGGTCAATTTTTTGTGAACTGACATCAGACAACACCGAACGCACCGCATTTGTGATTTCACTTTTTCCACCAAACCCAAGAAATAGATATACATGCATTGATGAGCCTTTGTGCTCTTTCTTTAAATATCCATTATTATCATAAATTTCAAATCCGACATCTTTAGGAAGCCTACGTAATCTGGGTTCCAGCATTTCCACAGGGTAAGAAATTCCGTTTGTAGACAGATTTTTACCGCCAGAGGATAAATTAACATATATACTGATTATATTTATACCAAGTTTTCTATACCACAAAATTACAGAGAATAATTTTGATAATCCGTCCCTGCCAGATATATCTGTATCTGAAAGAACTATTGTTACATGTTCAGGTATCTTACCAGGTGATTTTTTGATTTTTCTCAACAGTATTTTTTCATATAATAGTGCTATCAAATTCATGTTTTTGAGTCTGATATTTTTATTTGGCAGAGGATACTATCTTTACAACATCACCGTTGTCAAGTTCGTGTTTTTCACCCATACGCATCCTTGTTCTACCGTCAACTGCATAAAGGAAATGATCACCGATATCAGAATGTACCTGATAGGCAAGGTCATGAGGTGTAGAACCTCGTTTCATAAGATAGGCATCAGGTAAAATTCTTCCTTTTTTATCAGTCCATTTATTTTCATCCTCAACAGGATACACAATAACCATATCGAGTAAATCAAAAGCCGATCTGTTTATGCATTCCTGTACCCCGGTACCTCCCCTGCTTTTAAGAAAATCTCTCAAATCCTCAATACCTTTTTTCTGTTCCTTTGTCATATTTTCAGAAATTATAGTAAAATCATCACTACCAGGCAAGTATTTTATGGCATTGTTTTTGGATGCGGATTTGAGTGCAAATTCTGCTGCCGCACTTGTAGAAACAACCATCATATCAAGGTTGAGTAGTTTTTCTATATATTCTTCAGGAGCCACATCGATTTTATTGGCAGCAACAATTACCGGTTTACTTATGGCACGGATATTATCACAGAGCGTTACCAGATTATCATCAGTCCATTTTACATGGTTTCTTGATAGTTCTGATGTGACCAGTGCTTCATGAACCTGATGGTCCGAAACCCCTGCACCTCCAAGCTGGTTGGCTAAGGCTTCTTCAAGTTTAAGGTTTTCTGCTTTGATTTTTCTGGACAAACTGTCCCAGTTACGTTTCAGTATTCCATACATCCACATGGTTATTTCACGGTTTAAAAATTCTATATCATCCATGGGATCATGGCTACCTTTATCAACAGGATTTCCCTCTATATCGGTACTTCCAGAAGCATCGATGACATGTATAATTGCTTTTGCCTGCCTCAACTCATCAAGGAATGCGTTTCCAAGTCCTCGACCTTTCCATGCATCAGGTACCAGTCCTGCAACATCAATCACTTCAACTGGTACAAAACGAATACCTTCGACACAATTACCGCATCGCTGGTTTAACTCCATACATGGGCACTCGGTTCTTACATAAGTAACTCCGTGATTGGCATTGATTGTTGTAAAAGGATAATTGGCTATATCTACATCCGCCATTGTGGCAGATTTAAAGAATGTGGATTTACCAGAATTTGGTTTTCCTGCTAGACCTATGGTTATTGACATGGTTTTTTCTAATCCTCCGTAGGACTTAATTTTTATTCAAGACGTGATAATCAATAATATTTATATTATAAAAGGACATTAGGGAATTGCTAACTTCATCTAACGCGTCCCGATGGGGTAGCGGACATCCTTGAGGCCTGCGGAGCCTTAGACCCGAGTTCAAATCTCGGTCGGGACGTCACATATATTCTACTTTTATAAAAAGAAATACTTATCTGTATTGATACTAATTTTTGTTATAGGCAATTATTAGTCAGGGGTTATTAGGAGTGTGTATATGATGGAAGAAATTGATACCATAGTTAACAAAATTAACGCCAATACATTAGAATCATCCGATTTATTATCATTTTCAAAAAACTTGGAAAACAAAATAAATCAGGGAGATATACAGGCTTCAAAGGATGATGTACAATGGTTCCAGATTTATGGATTCATATTAAAAAAACTTGAAATCTTTGAAGAGGGAAATCCCTACGATATGAGAGGCAGTGACTGGAGAAACTACCTAGACAGTTTTGATAAATTAAGGTCGTTGACAGCTGATATGGAAGAGAAAAACCTGATAGAAAACCCAGTATGGCATGTTCAGGATGTATCATTTTATGATATTAAAAACCCCGAATTGTATAGAGAGTATGTTTATTTTCGAACCCGAAACCACATTGAAAAGTTAAAGTCCCTTAACCCCCCATAACATTTTTTATGAAATCGGTTTTGTATGGTTTTTGATAAACCATACAAATGTTTATATAGATTGAAGAATATACGATTGATATGTAAAATAACCAATTATTAAAATTCAGTTTAATTCAAATCAATCTTAAGAGGACTCTATAATGGTAAAACATATATCAGAATTAAGTGGGGAGCAAAAATCAGAACTTATCAATATTTTTGGACCCCGTGTAAATTTCAAAAAACGTGAACGTCACTATTACGGTCATGATATCGGGACACTTCCATCACTGGTCAAACCGATGCTTGGGAAAAGTGAACCTGCCGCTGTTGCAAAAGTTGAAAATGAAAATGAAGCAGTAAAACTGGTCAATTTTGCCAATAAATACAATATTCCAGTTGTTCCCCGAGCTGGAGCATCATCCGGATATGGTGGTGTTATCCCTACAAAAGGCGGTATTGTAGCCGACATTACAACAATGAACCAGATACAGGATGTTAACCATGAAAATCTCAAAGCTACCGTTGGGGCAGGAATAAGATGGGAAAGACTTGAAAAGAAACTCAACAATCAGGGGTTATCAGTACAGGCTTTACCTACAAGTGCCCCCTCATCAACTGTCGGTGGATGGCTTGCTCAAAACGGTATAGGTTTCGGTAGTTTTGAATACGGATGGTCACAGAACACAATGGAATCAGCACGTGTTGTCCTTCCCACTGGCGAGGTCAAAGAGTTTTCAGGGGATCAAATAAAGAATCTTACCGGTACAATGGGCACAACCGGTATTATATCCCAGATTACTCTCAAACTTAGAAATTATGAAGATACAAAGGGTATATCCGCTGAGTTCAAAGATGCGGAATCGCTGAAAAAAGCTATCCATTCTGCTGATGAACAAAATATTCCTCTGTGGTCGGTCACATTTCTGAATCCAAACTGGGTTGACCTGAAAAACAAAACACCTGAAAAACATCAGCATGGTCGCTCTGACAAAACACCGAATCCAGAACTTCCAATGGCATACGTATGCAATTTCCTCTACCCGGAATCAAGAGAGAATGATGTCAAACCCTTAAAAGACATAATCCAGAATTCTGGAGGGAAAGTACTTCCCGATAAAATCGCAGACCATGAGATTAACGAATCCTACAAATCCATGAAGATAAAACGATTGGGACCATCATTTATTCCTGCCGAAGTTCTGGTACCACTGGAAAACATGGACAGGGTATTTGAAGAGATAAACAACAATATAGACCTGCCTGTCCTTGTGGAAGGGATGATGAGCAATGACGGATATGTCGTCCTTTTATGTTTCATGAGACATTCAGAACGCTCCCTGAAATTTAACACAGCATTCCCGCTTTCACTCAGTATTGTCAATATTGCTGAAAAATATGGAGGACGTATATATTCATCAGGTCTATATTTTGCACAAAAAGCCGAAAGTGTGTTTGCAGATAATTACAGAGATATCCAGAACTTCAAAAATCAGCACGATCCCAATGATTTGATGAATCCTGAAACCCTTACTGGAAAATCAGGTCTTAACACTGCCATATCACTTGGCGAAAAATTCGAACCTCTCGGAAGAATGATAGGGAATAAATCAGGAATAGGGTCTGAAAAATTTACCAAAGAAGAAAAGGGAATACCTCCCGAAATCACTGAACTTGCATATTCATGTTCCCAGTGTGGATACTGTGTCAGTGAATGTGACCAGTATTATGGACGCGGATGGGAATCCCAGTCCCCAAGAGGTAAATGGTTCTTCATCAAAGAATACCTTGCAGGCAGAGATGATCTCGATCAGGAGCAGACCAATACTTTCCTCTCCTGTACCACCTGCGAGATGTGTGACACCAGATGTGAACTCAACATGCCGATTGAGCAATCATGGAGGAAACTGAGACCAAAACTTGTCCAAGAAAAAGAAATGATGACCATACCACCATTTGAAATTATGGCTCAGAGCCTGCTTAAAGAAAGAAACATCTGGGCTAATTACATGAAGAATAGGGCAGACTGGATACCAGAAGACCTTAAAGAGAAAATAAGTGGCGAATCCAAGTACGGATACTTTGCAGGATGTACAGCTTCCTTTGTTGAAAAGGATATTGCAGTTGGTACAGCCCGCATGCTTGATGATGCTGACATCGATTTCACAGTTCTTGGTGATAAAGAATCCTGCTGTGGAATCCCTATGCTTATGGCTGGTAAATGGGATGTGTTCGAGAAGATCATGAAGATGAACATATCCAATATGAAAAGCAAAGGAGTTGAAACTGTAATTACATCCTGTCCAGCCTGTTGGATGATGTGGCATGATGTATATCCAGAGTGGGCTGAAAAACTTGGTATAGAATACAACTTTGAAGTCAAACACTATTCTGAAGTTCTGGTTGATAAATTGGATGTCCTGAAACCAAAACTTAAAGAACCGTTGAACAAGGTTGTAACCTGGCATGATTCATGCCATATAGGAAGAGCCGGTGGTGTGTATGAGCCACCCAGACAATTGCTTAAATCAGTACCAGGTATTGAATTCAAAGAACTTGAAAACAATAGAGATGAAGCTCACTGCTGTGGTTCTGTGATGACCCTTGTTGCAGACCCACCCGTTGCACACAAAGTAGCCAACATTCGTCTTGACGAAGCAAAAGATGTAAACGCTGATGTCGTTGCCACATTGTGTCCATGTTGCCTTGTACAGTTCAGGACTGCTGTGGATGAATATAACCTTAATATGGATATACAGGACCTTGGTGCGATTGTAGCCCGCAGCCTCGGGTATGATATACCAGATTCAACACAGGACACTCTTGATGCCTGGCTCACCTTCGATAAAATGATTGAGCTTTTGCAGCCACAAAACATGGCTGATATGATGGAAGAACTTATGCCAGAAATGATGGAAGCTATGCCGTCCTACTTGAAACCTATGATGAAATCAGTGAAATATGTACCCGGCATGGATGCCTTGATGAAACCCATGATGCCAAAAATGATGCCTATATTGATGCCATCAATTATGCCAAAAGTTATGCCCAGTATGCTTAAGGCTGTTGAAAAAAGAGTACCAATGCCGGACTATATAAAAGAACAGATGCCGGATTTGATGCCAAAAGCCATGGAAAACCTGATGCCGAATATGCTGCCACAATTGATACCATATCTAACACCAAAGATGATAGAGTATATCAAAAAGAATTAAAATTCCAGCCTTTACCAGCATATTTTTTTCATTTTCATCTTCTTTTTATAGAATAATTTTATATAGAACTTCTTACATCCACAAATGTTAGAACCAAAAGAATGGGAAATATCCCTGTTTGGAAAATAGAAAAAATATTCTGGTTATATTGATTTAAAGTTTTATTTAAATATAATCATCAAGAACCCAAGGAGGTTATAAATTGGCAGGACAAATGCAATATGGTGGACAAGCACCAAACGGACAACCAATATATATATTGGGAGAGGGCACTCAGAGAACCAAAGGAAGAGACGCACAGAGCAACAATATAATGGCAGGTAAAGCAGTTGCAAACGCTGTTAGAAGCACCTTAGGTCCAATAGGAATGGACAAGATGCTTGTCGATTCCATGGGTGATGTAGTAATTACAAATGACGGGGCTACCATCCTTAAAGAAATGGATATCGAACATCCCGCCGCCAAAATGATTGTGGAAGTAGCCAAGACACAGGATGATGAAGTTGGTGACGGTACAACAAGTGCAACAGTTTTGTCTGGTGAATTACTCAAAAAAGCTGAAGAATTAATTGATGACGGTGTTCATCCAACAATCATTGCTGCAGGTTACAGAAATGCAGCAGACAAAGCAGCCGAGTACATAAATGAAATCGCTGTTGATGTATCCCCTGATGACACCGAAACCTTAAAGAAGATCGCATCAACCGCAATAACTGGCAAAGGTGGAGAAGAATACAAAGACACTCTGGCACAACTCTCAGTAGATGCTGTAAAGGCTGTTTCTGAAAAGAATGAATCCGGTACATCCGTTGATACAGACGAAATAAAAATCGAAAAACATGCCGGCGGAAGCATGAGGGATTCTGAACTTATCAATGGTGTTGTAATCGATAAAGAACGTCTGCACACCAACATGCCTAAAAAGGTAGAAGATGCAAAAGTACTGCTTTTGAGCGCACCTATTGAATTCCAGAAGACAGAAATGGATGCTGAAATTAAAATCACTTCACCTGACCAGATGCAACAGTTCCTCGACCAGGAAGAAAAAATGATTAAAGACATGGTCGACAAAATCATTAACAGTGGCGCAGACGTTGTATTCTGTCAGAAAGGTATCGATGACATGGCACAGCACTACCTGCAAAAAGAGGGAATCTTTGCACTCAGAAGAGTTAAACAGAGTGATATGGACAGAATTGCCAAAGCAACTGGTGCCAACATCGTACAGGACGTCGATGAAATTAGTGAATCCGACCTCGGATCTGCCGGTAACGTTGAAGAAAAGGATGTCAGCGGAACAAAAATGACCTATGTTACCGACTGCGAATCACAGAAATCCGTTTCTGTAATCCTTCACGGCGGTACAGAACACGTAGTAGACAGTCTTGAAATCGCATTAAACGATGCACTACGTGTTGTAGGTGTAGCAGTTGAAGACGGCAAAGTCGTTGTCGGTGGCGGTGCTTCTGAAGTCGAACTTGCAATGAAATTGTACAACTACGCCGCATCACTTGAAGGAAGAGAACAGCTTGCAGCCCATAAATTCGCTGAAGCTCTCGATATCATACCACAGACACTGGCAGAAAACGCTGGTCTTGATGCAATTGACAAACTTGTAGAACTCCGTTCCCAGCATGAGAAAGGCAACAAATATGCCGGACTTGATGTCCGCAACGGTGAAATCGTTAACATGTGGGAAGATGATGTTATCGAACCATTAAGAATTAAAACTCAGGCTATCAATGCAGCAACTGAAGCCGCAGTAATGATTCTCAGAATCGATGACGTTGTCGCTACAAGCGAAAAATCCGGTGGAGGAGAAGAAGCCGCCATGGGTGGCGGCATGGGCGGAATGCCGATGGGAATGTAAATTCCCTTTCTTTTTTTATTGTTCAAATGTGGATTTTAACGCATTAAGCGGTCCGTATACCACAAGTCTGTCATTTTCTTTGATAATTTCATCTGACTTGGGTACAGATATCCATTCACCATTGCGCTCAATACCTATCACAAGCAGGTTTTTCTCTGACAATTTAAGGTCATTTAATGATATTCCTAAAAGAAATGAATCTTCTTTTACTATAACTCTTATCAATCCGTAACCCTCAAGAAGATGGAGCAGTCCTTCAGTAACTTCTTCTTCAAAATTTGTGGTTTTTAAAAGTCTGTTTTCTATAAACACGTCCCATCTTTGCAAAAAACCTGTATGAGTCGCTATTTTATAGACAACAACCAGACCCAGAAGAAGAATGACTATATTTATCGGTATCTGAAACCCTTCACTAACAACTACAGTTGATGTCATGGTTACAATAACTGTAACAATCCCTGCATTACCTAAAATCATGAGCCATATTATAATCCGGCGTCTTCTGGGATTGTTTACAATCAATTCCGCTTCTTTTGTTGTAAAACCTGTTCCCGTAAAAGCCGATAATGCCTGAAATCTGGACCTCTTCTGGTCAAGACCGGTCATCATTAAAGCAATGGATGATGCTCTTACAATAAGGAATGAAATAAATATAACCAGTAATGTGGTAAAAGGAAAATAAAAAAACCCTTCCATCTGAGTGCACCTCAAAAGGATATCCCATTTAAATTTTATTTAATTTTTCCAGCAATATATTCATGTCTTCTTTTTAATTTATATAATATAGGCATAGAAAGATTATACAGGTGTATATATTGAGCGTATTTGAAAAATATCTGGCAGACGGTGAAGATTTGTTGTACAAAGTAAAAAGTAGAAACAGAACCGATATCGGTTTTACAAATAAAAGAGTAATATCCCTGAAACCTACAGGTTTAATTAACAAAAAGGAAAATTTTAAAGACATATCCTACACCCACATTTCATCTATTGTTACAGGTTATAAGAACCATTACTGGATGTTGCTGGCAGGTCCGATTATATTATTGGCAGGGCTTGTATTATACCTAACCTCCGACTATTACAACCCGATGGATATATTTTCAAAATCCGGTTCTATAGTTATGACTGCAGGCGTATTTGTTTTTGTCGCTGGATTCCTGATAAGAGAATTTCTGAGAGAGCTCTCAATAACTTTTGTTACTTGCAGTGAAAAATACAAAGTAAGTCTTAAAGGCTCATCAGTAGAACAGGCACAAACAATCAATGAGATTATAAGAGAAAATACCAGATAAAAAGAATTACAAGGGTATAGTCCTTTTTTGACAAAATTTTTAAATAATTGTTAACCTTTTATTTACTTTACGTTGACAATATTAATATAAAATTTTAGTGGTTAACAATATGTATAGTGATGAATCAGAAACAAATATAATCGGTTCCTCTGAAATAAAGAAGATGGTTTTTGCATCCCTTTTTGCAGCAATGACTGCAATAGGTGCATATATGAAGATTCCTATTGGTCCTGTCCCTATCACATTTCAGGTTTTATTTGTATTTCTGGCGGGGTCTATCCTTGGCAAAAAATGGGGTACCCTTAGTATGATTGTCTACATACTTCTGGGTGTTGCCGGGTTACCAGTTTTTGCAGGTGGTGCTTCTGGAATCGGTGTCCTGTTTGGACCTACAGGTGGTTATATCATAGGATTTGTTATTGCTGCCTTTGTTATCGGGCTGCTGACAGAAAGAGTAAAATCTGCAGGTTTAGTTCTAAACAGCCTTTATATGGTTATCGGATTAATTATAATTTATACACTGGGTGCAACACAACTTATGATTGAAGCACAACTTGAACCAATCGAAGCTATTATGTCAGGTGTCGCTCCCTTTGTAATCGGTGATTTAATATCAATATTGATTGCTACATATATCACCACAAAACATGAGCTATAAAAATGATAGATATCAAAAATCTGGTTTACCAATATGAAAGCAACAGTAAATATCCAGTTTTAGACAGACTAAATATTCAGATTAAAAAAGGCGAATTTGTATCAATAGTAGGAGAAAACGGTTGTGGAAAATCAACTCTTGTACAGCACCTTAATGCTTTACTTATCCCTTCAAAAGGAACTGTGCAGATTGAAGGTTTAGATACAAAAAAACAATCCAATATATGGTCTATACGACAGAAGGTGGGGATGGTTTTTCAGAACCCTCAATCCCAGTTTATAGGTACTACTGTTCAGGAAGACGTTGCATTTGGACCTGAAAATCTGGCACTCTCCAACCATGAAATTCAAACCAGAGTGAATGATGCACTGGAACAGGTAGGTATGCTGGATTTTAAAGAATACAATCCTATGTCATTAAGTGGTGGACAGAAACAATGTGTCGCTATTGCCGGTGTACTGGCTATGAAGCCCGAATACATAGTTCTAGATGAAATAACTTCCATGCTTGATGATAAATCGCAAAAAACGATATCAGATATCATAAAACATCTCCAGAAAAACGGAATAACAATAATCTATGTCACACACAGGATAAAAGATGTCGTCAATTCCGACCGTATTATTGTGATGTCAAAAGGCAGAATCCTGTATAATGACAAACCTCAAACGGTTTTAGAAGAACCCTCTCTTCCAGAATCAGGAATTGAAATACCTCCCATAGTAGAACTTGCCAACAGGCTGAAAAGAGATGGGATTATAGATACATATAATAACAAAAATCTGCCTTTTTCAAATAAAGAGCTTCTGGAGGATTTATGTCAATCAATATAAAAAACGTAGATTATTCCTACAATAAAAATACACAACTTGAAACCCGTGTACTTGAAAACATAAATCTGACAATAGATAAAAACGAATTTGTAGGTATAACAGGCAAAATCGGTTCCGGGAAATCAACTCTGATAAAATTGTTTAACGGTTTATTTGTACCCGATAATGGATATGTTCATGTTGACAGGGTGGATGCTTCAGATAAAAAAACCAGAAAAAAAGTTGGATTACTGTTCCAGAACCCACATGAACAGCTTTTTTCTAAAACCGTTTATGAGGAAATCGCCTTTGCTCCGTCCAATTTCGGAATTAAAGGTGATGACCTGACTGAACGTGTCCATGAATCCCTTCACCTTGTAGGTTTAGATTCAAAAATAACTGATATGTCACCTTTTAAGTTAAGCGGTGGAGAGATGCGCAGAGTAGCTCTTGCAGGTGTCCTGGCTATGAAACCTGAATATCTTATTCTGGATGAACCCACTTCAGGCATGGACATAAAAGGTAAAAAAGAACTCTATTCAAACCTGAAAAGGATACACAGTACCGGAGCATGTGTTATTATTGTCTCTCATCAAATTGATGATTTGCTACCTGTGGTGAATAAAATTGTACTGATGGACGATGGAAAAATGACATTTGCAGGAACACCTTCTGAATATCTTGAAAATATAAGTTCACCTGTTCCTGAAATCACCCAACTTATGCGGGGGCTTAGAAGTAAGGGATTTAACGTGCGAAATGATGTATTAACAGTTGACGATGCATATGGACAAATTAAAAATTTGCTGACGAAAAAATAAAGGTGTAGTCAATATGCACAGCTTTTTTTTTAATTATGTTCCGGGAAATTCATTAATACATCATCTTGACCCAAGAACTAAATTATTAGCCGTTATGGTTGCAAGCATATTCATATTCAATGCTGAAACTTTTTTAGAACTGGTTACAATTGCAGGGTTTTTTGTTATAATTGCTTTTATTTCAGGTGTTAATTACAGTATATTCCTGAAATCTCTGCGCCCCATGTCCCTGTTTTTTATATTTCTGTTTTTTATTCAACTATTTTTAAGTGAAGGCAAACCAATATTTACAATTGGATTTATTAACCCCACCTATGAAGGATTAATAACAGGGCTACAGATAACAACCAGATTCATATTTCTGATTCTTTTTGCATCAATTCTCACTGCAACAACTCAGCCGGTTATGATTACCAGTGGGATTGAAAGGTTAATCCGCCCCCTGCCTTTAAAATACATAGGGGTTTCATCTTTTGATATTGCAACCATGATGTCACTTTCCATCAGATTTATTCCACTTTTGTTTGATAATGCAAAAAAAATACAATATGCACAAATGTCTCGGGGTATGGATTTCAAAAATAATATTTTCAAAAGCTTTTCATCGGTAGCTGTTCCGTTGATAATGAGTACAAAGCGTACTGCCCAAGACATAGCTATTGCAATGGAGAGTCGGTGTTATCAGGGGATTTATCGAACTTCTTTGTTCGAACTTGAAATGAAGAATGCAGACTGGATAGTTCTGTTAGGGATTTCTATAATGGTTCTGCTTTTTATGTTTTTAATTTAATTTTTTAGTTATATCCAGTAGTTAAAATTTTATATATGAACAAATGTTCATTTATTCATGGATTATAGAAAATGTGAGCGTTTAGATGAAGGACTGATAAAAAGTTTGGAATTGTCAGCTCCTGATGATAACACCATTTCAAAAATGTCCAGAGTATTTCAGGCTCTCCAATCCAAAAGTCGATTAAAAATTCTGATGATACTTTCTAAAAAAAGCATGTGTGTCTGTGAAATGGTATATGCACTTGGTATGTCACAGTCTGCTATTTCACACAGTCTGAGGGTTTTGAATTATCTTGACCTTGTTAGAATGGATAAAAGAGGTAAATATACAATATATTCTATTGCAGATGAGCATATTGTAACTCTTATTGACATGTGCATGGAACATATTACGGAGCAGGAAACATGACATGGGCGAATGTATATAACTACATACTGGGCATATTATCAGAATCCTGGTTTATTTTTCAAGAGGCTGCTCCGTACATGTTTCTGGGTTTTGGTGCTGCTGCACTAATACACATTTTTGTCCCAGATGAAAAGATAATGGATTATCTGGGTTCATCAGCAGGGAAATTTAAATCAGTACTCAATGCATCACTTGCAGGCATACCACTTCCCCTGTGTTCATGCGGAGTTATACCTACCGCAATATCATTGAAAAAACGGGGTGCTACAAGGGGAGCTACTCTTTCTTTCTTAATCTCAACTCCAGAAACCGGAGTTGACTCGATTGCTATAACCTATGCTTTAATCGACCCTATAATGACAGTCTTTCGACCGGTAGTTACATTCATCACCGCATTAAGTGCCGGTATCACAAACAATATCTTTATAAAAGATAAAATACCAAACTTTTCAAACCCTTCAAATGAACCATCTAACTGCGCCTGTGAATCATGCAATTTGGATGAGATAAATACAGAACAAAAAATGTCAAAACGGTTTATAGAAGGATTTAGATACTCTTTTGTCGAACTTCTTGGTGATATTTCAAAATGGCTCATCCTCGGAATCGTTTTTGCTGGTGTAATATCATATGCTGTTCCTGACAATTGGATTCAGGCATATCTTGGTGGCGGAATAAATTCCATGCTTATAATGCTTATAATCGGAATACCTTTGTATATATGTGCCAGTGCTTCCACTCCACTTGCATCTGCACTCATTGCAAAAGGGACAAGCCCGGGTACAGCATTAGTATTTCTGCTTGCAGGACCCGCCACAAATACGGCTACATTGACAATGGTTACCCGATATCTTGGTAAGTTTACAGCCATTATATATCTGATGATAATTGCTATATGTTCTCTCGGATTCGGTCTTATCCTGGATATAATATATTTTAAACTTGGAATCGAGGCAATGGCTGTGGCAGGAAAAGCAAGTGAAATACTTCCTGCAGAAGTTAAAACCCTTTTTGCTTTACTTCTTGTACCAATTATAGTATATGGTATGTACCAAGAAGTTAATGAATAAACAAAAGAGAGATTATATACAATAAACTAAATACTGTCTAACAGCCATAACCATGTTTTCAGAGGGAGATAAATGGAAGATACAGATAAAACCAGTAGAGACAAATTAACCAAAAGTAAAAGTGACCGTATGCTTGCCGGTGTTTGCGGAGGTATTGCTGAATATTTCGATGTTGACCCGGTACTTGTAAGAGTTGCTTTTGTGGTTCTTGCACTGGTAAATGGACTTGGTATATTGTTATATATCATCCTTGCTATCGTTATGCCTGAACCTGAAAACAATGATAAAACACCTGAACAAAACACAACCAGTGAAAAAGGTACTGATGAATACAGCGAAAATGATACCTATACAAAGACACAGCATAAATCCAGCCATACTGACCGCACCCTATGGCTTGGAGTTATTTTAATTATTCTTGGTATTTTTCTTATTATTGACAGGTTTAATGTCTTCTGGTGGTTAGGGTGGGATGTACTCTGGCCAGGTATACTAATATTGATTGGAATCTGGATTATTGCCAAAGTTAGAAGATGATTTATAACCTAATAAAGTGGATTTTAAATGAATTTTGATTATTCAAATAAGGGTGTTTACTGCCTGATTTTTAAAAATAAACCATCTAAAGTAACAACCGGAAAACTTGGAGATATATCGTTTAAAGAGGGTTATCATGTTTATGTAGGGTCTGCTCTTGGGACCGGTGGTTTAAAAAGAGTTAAAAGGCACATCAGTCTTTCTAAAAACCGGGACAAAAATCCCAGATGGCATATAGATTATCTTCATATTAGCCACTGTTTCAAATTGGTTGCAACAATATGCACAATCACAGATAAAAAATATGAATGTTTGATTGCACAGAAGTTAATCCAGAATAACTGGAATTACATCCCTGATTTTGGATGTAGTGATTGTTCCTGTCAATCTCATCTGTTTTATAGAAAAAATAATCCTATAGATGAAATAAAGCACTTATTTTTAGAATTTGGACTTGAACCATACATAAACAATTTAAATTTTAAATGAATCTTAGTATAAAAAGGCTTTAGTCTAAAAAATGGAATGGATATACCTTTTTATTGCTGCCACTTTTGAAATCGGATGGGCGGTATCATTAAAATATACCGAAGGATTTAGCAAACTTTATCCCACTATAGTAATGGTCATATTTATGGTTTTAAGTTTCTATTTCCTGTCCCAAGCCGTCAAAAATCTGCCCATCGGAACAGGGTACGCTGTCTGGACTGGTACTGCTGTTATAGGAACTGCCATCCTTGGAGTTTTTCTTTTTAATGAACCATATAATATAGGAAGGGTTGTATGTATAATGTTGATTGCCACAGGTATAGTAGGTCTAAAGTTTATATCAGGATAATTGGTTTATAATTATAACTACTGGGGAGTGATTGATATGTACAAAACATTCAATTTGAACACAAAATCGCGCAATGAAATGGTAGATATTACAAGTGAAGTAAAAAACGCCCTGAAAGAACTCAACGCTGATAACGGAATCGCAACCATTTACTGCCGGCATACAACCGGAGGTATAACCATCAATGAAAATGCTGACCCTTCAGTACAACATGATATTATCGAATTCCTTAACAAACTTGTCCCTGCAAATCAATCATATTTCAAACACATGGAAGGCAATGCAGACAGTCATGTGAAATCGTCGATAATTGGAACATCAGAGCAAGTTATAATAGAAGATGGAAAACCAGTGCTTGGTAGATGGCAAGGTATATTTTTTACCGAATTTGATGGACCCAGAAACAGAAAAGTACATGTTAAATTCAGTAGTGATTAAAATCTTAAATATAATCTAAAATTTAAATTTTCCTTTTAACAGATCATCCAGAATATTCCTACTTTTTACAATATCATCAAGTGTTTGTTTTATTATTTTTCCATCCTTAATCTGTTTTTCTGCATCAAGATTATGCTTTTTTGCATATGCAATTAATTTCTGTGTTTCACTTTCTGTAAGAATCGCATCATGATAATTACTTACAGGCAAAATTTCCAGATTCAAGTTTTCATTTTCCAGTAGTGGAATTATTCGTCTAAAACCATCAATCCCTATCTCACCATCACCTATACATTTGTGATCTGCCACCCCATACCACGGGTGCGGATTATAAGGGTCACAATCATGAACATGATAATACATTGGTACCCCAGTGTTTTTTACATCAACTATAAATTGTTTCAACTTTTCAATAGATTCATTTTTTGTATATCCCTGTTTAACCCTGTAAAAATAATAGACATGACCTATATCAATACATGAGCCGATTTGTTCCATATTTGTTTGGGATATTTGTATTATCAATTTGAGATAGTAACTAATTTCAAGCGTATTACTGAATTCGATATACAATTTATTGTTAAGATTTTTAAGATAAGGTTCAATCTGTTTTAAAGCGTTAATATAACTGTTTAACCTTGAATCAGAAAGAGTTGTAAGGTAAGGGTCTGTTTCATCATGGACAATGTAACCTGTATCTGTTGTACCGGTTAAAAATGCGACTGCAGATTCAACATATTTACTATTTCTTTCCAATACGTCATCTGAAAAATAGAAACTTAATTCACCACTTTTTCGTATATGTACATTATAACCCAATACATTGTTTACAGATTTTAATAAACTAACAGCTTCATCCTGCTGTTTATAGGAATAAATGTTTAATTCCAGAGCTATATTATTAAGGGTTGCTTTTTCCAGCTGCATATTAATTATCGGTTGGTTCCCACCCCAGCAGTCGAATCTCATAAAATAATTCATGGTTTGTACCTAATTTTTAATTCAATTGTCAACAGTTAAATTTATTAGTTCAAAAAAATATTAAGATTTTAGGAGAGTTGCAGAAACTCATATACTACCCCAAATCCTTAACCAGATTGTATAGTTTTTTTAACCCTGCAACTCTCCACCAAATTCTATCTGGCTAAATTTACCTAACTTTTATCAGGTTATGAAAGAATGACAAAAATTAAAAATATATTAATCAGTTATAAGAATATCTTTTATTCTTAAACATCCCGAAGTAGATAAACATTCAATACTGTATTGTTGGTTTTAAAGTCTGTTTGTTAACATTATGTCCAAATATCTAAAACGGTTGTAAAGGATTTAAGTACAAATGGATAGCAACAAATACTTAATCCAAAAACTTTTTAATTTTATCTTCGAAATCATTAACATCTAACGGTTTTGGCAAGTATTCATCACAACCAGCATTTAAAAATTTTTCTCTATCCCCCTCCATAGCATAAGCTGTTACCGCGATTATTGGAGTATTTTCTACATTTGGTTTCTCTTTAAATTTTGATAAAAGCTCCAGACCATCTATCAACGGTAACTGGATATCTAATAATATTAAGTCAAGTTTATAATAATCCACCTTTTTAAGAGCTTCAAGACCATTTTCTACATTTATTATATTATAACTATCCGAATCAATTAATTCAATAAAGTCATTCATTAATTGTCTGTTCAGTTTATTATCTTCGATAACAAGTATATAGTTTACTTTATAAGTAAAAAATATAAGAATTGATAACATAAAATATAATCAATTATATTCATCATGGAGATTGTTATGGTAAAAAGAACCGAAACGATATACTTAAATTATGATAAAAACCTTAGCTGGTTGTGTCATATTTCCAAGAACCTATACAAACAGGCAAACTTCATAGTTAAACAATCTCTAAATGATGAAGGTGATTGGGTAAGATACGAAGAACTAAATAAACAGTTAAAAGGTACTGAAAATTATTCTATTTTACCCAAACAAACAGCACAACAGACACTAAAACTGATGGATAAA
>NZ_JAHENT010000060.1 GCF_018609725.1 Methanohalobium sp.
TTCATCATCATATTCATACTGACCATTTGGTAATAGTGTTCGTTTGATATAACCGTTGTTCACATATCTATACAATGTAGGTCTTGTTATTCTTAGTGTTTTTAGAACATCGCCAGCCTTCATTTTATTATCTGATAATAATAAATGATATTATTATTAATCAATTTTACGGTTAAAAATGACTATATCTGAAAAAGAAATGGAATACATAAAACTAAGGTTTAAAACTGACATTAATCGAATAAGAGTTAATATAAGCCAATTAGAAAATAGTCACAATGACTTTTATAGTATATTCAATCAACTGAAAAATAATTTTTCTGTTATTCCTGATAAATCAGTAGATAGAACGAAAAATAATAAAAAATTTGAAAAATTGATAAGTGATCTACCATCTCCACTTTTTGATTTCAATATATTCAAACGTTAATTTGTTTTTAATTTAAATAATACCCAGATCTTTCAACCTGTCTGGTAGATAGGTTTCGGTCACAAAATCCAGACCTTTTCCAGCAAAAGCCTGTTGTTCTGCCTTTTTCTTGATATCAAGCTGGAGCTCTATCTGTTCTTTCCAGTAGTCGGTTTCAAATCTTGGGTCTGAAAGCTCACTTCTGAGAGCTTCTACATCTTTTTCTGTCAGTTTATCGGTGGATAATTCGTATTCTACAATGTCTGTAGGTTGCAGTCCCAGAAACTTGGCGTTGGGTGTTGCCATAAATTCAGAAAGATGAGCGCTTTTTATTGCACCATAGGCAATGGATGCATAAATGCGATAAGACCATGGGTCACCGTCGGTAAACACCAGAACAGGTATTCCGAGTTCCTCGTTCATGCGTTTGATAATCCTTCTTGTAGAACGGGCAGGTTGACCTTTAAGGTGAACAAGTACAGCATTGTATTTTTCATCAAACCCGTTTTCAATAAGTCTTGCGTACATACCGCCGGTTTCTATTGCGATTATAAAATTGGCATTATTTTCCAGAAATTCAATATTTTCCACATTAAAAGGAATCTGGTAACCGCTTTCTCCGATATCTTCCTGACAGTGAATTGTCCTTGCACCACGTTTTGTTTCTTCCCTGAGTTTCAGAGGTCCGAATAATGTTGCTCCATCCTCTTCTGGACGCATGTGGAAATATTCACGCTGCAGGTTTGTGATTATCTCAAGGTCTTCAACCAGTTTATCGCTTTCTGGCTGTTCACGGAATTTAGCAACTCCCCAGTTTTCAGAAATATAATACAATTCTCTTAAAGTAGAACCACGATTTTGTCCCAGATGATTGTTCATAACAAAATCAATGGTTTTTGATGTTTTTAACAGTTGATAAGAACCCTTTGTTGTCTTTGCACTACGTTCGCTTTCACGACCACCGTAAACCCATACATCACTGTTACTGTTGTATTCAATATTACCTTTTGTACGGCTGGGTAGGGTTACATGAGGAATAATACCTTCTACAAACTGGTCATATAATTTTCTGGCAATACCCATCAGTCTATCTTTTGCCACAGAATCATGTTCTTTCTGATGAGGTGATTCAGAACTGTTACCCATTTTAAACAATCTCCTTTATCGCTTTTGCACCAGTGACAAGTTCGTCTTCAATTCCTTCAATTGTTACAGAAGGAAGACGGGACAATTCATCATCTGTTATTGACACAATTGAATAGTTTATAACCTTGGAAGAATTAGATGGAATGTTAAGCGTCCATTTATAATCAAAATCATCACCAAGAGAAGTAGTCTTAGGTTCAGGGCTTGCATTCTTTATCCCGTAGGGTAACATCTCATGCAAATCGAATTCATGGGATTTGTTAGCGTAATTAACTATTCGTATGGAAACATCCACACTGTTGTCTTCGTTTCTGCTGAACTGTCTGTTTACCAGAACATTGCCCATAATTTTTGCCACTACTGGGTTAATATCTGGTTCTTCCCTGTCAAGTGTTTCTGCAAGTGTTGAAGCCATATTTGGCAGAACCTTGGTAATGATTACTTCTTTTTCACGTCGTTTTTTGAGCGTACCCTGACGGTTAATGTAGCGGTTTAATTTTCTTGCTACATCCTTTATACCAAGCTCAATTTCATCTTTAATTTCGGGTATATCTGCAATGGCATCTTTAGATTCAGAAGTAAAGGGCACATTAGTAGATGCAACATGAACAAGTATAACCGCTGGACCTGTTGGGATTCCTCCACCCGGCTGGTTCAATCCGTATTGTTTCCATTTAATGGATTCTACTGCATGAGTAGTTACACATCCGCCCTGTTGATAGAGAAGAGGGACACGATTTGCAAAACGCATTATGTCGATTTTGTCATCTTTTGGGAGGTCACCACCGTATGCTATACCTACCTCAACTATAAACGGATTTCCTGAATATACCGATGGAGAACGGGTTGTGGTTGCTATAAAATCTACATTGAATTCTTTGTTCAACCCTTTGTATGTTAATTTTTCACCTATCGGAGAAAGGCAATTGGTAGGGGGTGACATAATTTTAACCTTTGAAAAAGCCTCCAACAATTTTTTAGCTTCAAGTCTTGTGATTTCACGAGGTTCTTTTTCAAAATTGAGCCCTGCAGTCTTACAAATCTCTTCCGCAGTATTGAGACCTATTTTTGAAAACGAATAACGCAGAAAAGCACCAAGTTTTTGGCGTTCAGTGTATCTTAACATCTTCATCAAAGTACCCATTTCAATTCCATGGGGGTGAGGAAGGATTTCATCCGGAGCTTTGGGTAATTTATCAGTTACACGCTCAAAAACAATTTCATTGCCATCGGGTTCAATCAATGTTAAACGCGCATGGGGGTTCACAATTGCAGTTGCTTTTAAATATTCCTGTATTGATTGTCTTCGACCCTTGACATAAGATGCTTCCATCTCCATTTCAACCCTTGTACCATGAGGTCGGTCCCAGTCAGCAATTTCATCCTTCAAAATTTCAGGGTCGTTAGTACTGGTATTAATCATCACTTCATAATAATGGGCTGGTGATTCTGGACCTATTTTTGAAACAATCTTTGTCTGAAGACCTGTTGTAAGCTGGGAATATAATACTGCTGCAGATATACCAATACCCTGCTGACCTCGACTCTGCTTCAATGCATGAAACCTTGAACCATACAATAGTTTTGCAAATACTTTGGGTATCTGCTCTCTGACAATACCAGGACCATTATCCTCGATTATTACAGCAAGCGTGTCTTTACCAGTTCGCTCAATCTGTAGTAAAATATCGGGAAGTATATCTGATTCTTCTGCAGCATCCAGTGCGTTATCAACAGCTTCTTTTACAGTTGTAATAAGACATCTGGGGGCTGAATCAAATCCAAGAATCTGTCTGTTTTTTTCAAAAAATTCCGCAACGCTTATGGTTTGCTGATTTTTTGCAAGTTCTTCTGCTATTGGGGATGACATGATTGTACTACCTTTTAGGTTAATATTTTTTTTATTAATATAATTATCATATATAATTAAACTAAAATACATTTACATGACAATTAAGCATGGATTTAGTTTTTACTAAAGAAGGCATATAGCGATATTTTATTAAGATTTTTGAAAACATTTTATTAGATTATTTTAAATCATTATTATAATGATGACCATATACAAAGTTTTTTATAGCAAGTAAACCTATATATTTAATGAAGAGCGGGTTAAAAATAAACTTTTTTTATTAACCCCCACTCCCCAACCCGCTCCTCTACCCTTATTTAAAAATCAAAAAGAGATTTTTGCGATTTATCCTGTGATTTTTTATCATCGTTTTCGGACCGGTCATCAGACTGGCTCGTTTTATCTTCTGTTTTACTGGTTGTCTGAATATTTTCGTTTTTATCGAATTTGGATTCATCCAGTTTGGAATTCTTTTTTTTGCTGGATGTTTTTTTGTTACTGGAACTGTAAGTAGAAAATGAATCGCATTCTGACGGATTTTCGACCATTGATTCTGCTTTTTGGTGTATATTTTTAAGCCTTTTTGTGGTCTTTTTACTCCCTGTCAAATAGGCTAACTCATCCAGTGATAGGTTCAGGTCAGCAGTTATATCAACTGCATAATCATCATCTTTTAACAATTGGGTGTATACAGGTGTCAGGTTTGACCGTACATGACGGATGGATTTATAATTATGTTGAGCGATTTTGGATGCGATATTGTCTCTAAGATCACGTTTTGCACGCATCTGTCCCAGTTTCCTCCAGTATGAAGGAGGACTGAATTTGATAAAACCCTTATAATTCTGGGATCTGGAAACCACCATTCCGCCAATCATGAGTATATTAGCATAACGCCACAACCGGTAATTCTGTCTGTTTCGAACTCTTCCAAGATATATGTCTGCTTTTGAAAGATAGCCATAACCAGACTTTATGTCATCAATTTCATGTTTATACTGTGCAGGCAGGTTTTCATCAATCCAGTGAACCATATCTTCAGGGCTTTCATCAATACCGTAGGTAGCATTTAGGGCTTCGTTAATATCATGACCTTTAAAAATTTTGGTTAAAACTTTGAAAATGGATTCCTCTGTATCCCTCTGTGAGGTAGCTATATCCTCAATATGGAGTTCGTTTCCGGATACTGCTGCCTGGAGGTCGTTTATAGCACTGCGTACGTCACCATCCGAATCCTGTGCCAGCTTTTCAATTGATTCATCGTCACAGTTTATATCTTCTTTTTTACAGATTTTTTTAAGGGCGGAGGCTATAGACCTTGTCTGTACATTGTTGAATTTAATCTCGAAGCATTGATTTCGAATAGATGATGCTAAACCATAGACATCGTTTGCTATCAAAACTACTGGTTGGTTGGTTTTTTTAATTGTCTCGGAGATAGCACGGGCTCCGCCACGATCATTGGTACCGTGCAGGTTATCAGCTTCATCAAGTACAATCAACCTTTTCCCGCCTGAACCAAACAGTGAGCCTGTTTTTGATGCAGAACCTGCAA
>NZ_JAHENT010000061.1 GCF_018609725.1 Methanohalobium sp.
GGTCAACCTCTTCAAAGTTTCATAGGTCTGCTTATCAGCACGGAGATGATTCTTCTGGGTCAGATACATACATTAAATAATCGTTTAGCAAAATACTTATATTTTTTTGACTATTTATCATACCACGATGCTAAAGACATCGTGGTTTTCTTTACCTTTATAAAATTTAATTTCAAAGTGAGAATTCCATAGCAATCCAACCAAAAACCCTAAAGTAGGATATATAACCTTAAATTAATAAACCTGAATAAGCAGTGGACAAGTGGACAGTGTCCAATAATGGATGTATATTATTGATTCTAAATAAAACTCACCAAAACTTATATACAACATAAATGGTATAATGTTACTATACACAATCGTGAACTTATAATCATATTATAGTTATTAAGTTTAAACATTGTGGAGAGGAGTGTTATATATGACCGTAAAAGTAGACCATAACTTATGCAACGGCAATGGAGCATGTGTAGAAACATGTCCTGATGTATTTGAACTTCGAGAAAATGAAATGGGTCAGATGAAATCTTACGTTATATGTTCTGAATGTTGTAATGATTGTGAAACCTGTATAGATGTATGTCCTACTGGTGCCATATCATTAGTATAAACAAAGCAAAAATTTTCAGATTAAGTGATGCTTTAATTAATAACCAAAAATTTTTTATATTTTTACCTTTTTTTAAGACAAGGTAAATTTTTGGTTACTATTTTTATTATAAATTAATTTCATAAACTTCTTATTTTTGATGCTTCCATCTTAGAAATCAAATAATTAGGTTCAGTTAAGTATCCTGTTTGATAATAGTCAAATTTAAGGTTTTGTGCAACCACCCATTTTTTATTTAGATTTCTACAAATAATGTAAAATTATTATACTAAAATATATGATAATTATTACTAAAGGGGTTGCCCAATTGACAGAAATCAAAAAAGGACTTCAAGATGTTATAGCATTAGAAACCCGTATTTCTTGTATCGATGGTGAAAAAGGTATTCTAAAATACAGAAATTTCGATATCAACGAACTGGTTAACCTTTCATATGATTCAGTTTCATATCTTCTTTTAAACGGGGATATACCGAATAATACTGAACTGGATGATTTTTCCAGTAAATTAAAAAACGAGCGGGAAATAAATGAGAATCTAATCCAGACAATTAAAACTTGCAATTTTAATATAGAAGCAATGGATGCATTACGCACAGCCGTATCCCATATGTCACACTGTGATCTGGATTTAAACGATATATCACACGATGCAAATATACGTAAAGCTATCAAACTGATAGCCAGATTCCCTACAATTGTGGCTTCGTTCTCAAGAATCAAAACAGGTTATAATCCATTATCACCTGATTACAACCTTTCGCATGGTGCCAATTTTTTGTATATGCTTAGTGGTGAAAAGCCTGATGAACTCGAAGCAAAGGTCATGGAAAAAGACCTGATTCTTACTGCTGAACATGAATTAAATGCATCCACATTCTCATCCCGTGTAACCGCTTCAACGCTTTCTGACCTTCATTCTGCAATAATTTCAGGACTCGATACCCTAAAAGGTCCTTTACACGGCGGCGCCAGAATGGCTGTTATGAACATGTTGGACGAGGTATCCTCATCAAATGATGCTGAACAATATGTGATGGATTTAATACAAAACAATCAGAAAATAATGGGATTCGGTCACCGGGTATATAAGACCTATGACCCACGGTCAAATATATACAAAGACCTTGCAAAAAAACTGGCAGAAAATAAAGGGGATTCTACACTATACAATATAGCAGAAAGGATAGAAGATACGGTTATACAAGAATTAGTAGAAAAACAGAATAAACCGATTTACCCAAATGCCGATTTTTACTCAGGTGTTATATATAAATATCTTGGATTACATCCCAAGCTTGCAACTTCTGTGTTTGCCATAGGAAGAGTATCAGGCTGGATTGCTCACTGCCTCGAGCAATATTCAGATAACAGGCTCATAAGACCAAGAGCAAGGTCTATTTAACCAAATTCAAAAAGGTGAGACAATGGGTACAGACTACGACCCTTTTGAAGCTAAAGATTTTATCGATACAAATAACGAAAAAGTGGCAATATACCGTTTGAACAGACTGGAAGAACTTGGACTGGGAAACATCTCCAAACTACCAAACTCCATTAAAGTATTACTTGAATCGTTACTCAGAAATGTTGATGGGAAACTGGTTACCAAGGACGATGTTAAAGCACTTGCAGGGTGGAGTCCTGACAAAGTACCAGAACACGAAATCCCTTTTATACCATCAAGAGTTTTAATGCAGGATTTTACTGGTGTCCCTGCGGTTGTGGATATAGCAGCCATGAGGTCTGCCATGCAGAGAGAAGGAGGAGATTCATCAAGAATAAACCCTGAAGTTCCTGCAGACCTTGTGATAGACCATTCACTGCAGGTAGATTATTTTGGAACTACATATTCAAAAATGTACAATGAAGAAAAGGAGTTTGAACGCAATAAAGAACGCTATTCTCTTTTAAGATGGGCTCAGGAATCCTTCGACAATTTCCAGGTCGTCCCACCAGGAAAAGGTATTATACATCAGGTAAACCTTGAGCATCTTGCCCCTCTTGTGCATTTTAAGAACAGTAAAAACAAAAACGAAAAAATTGCTTATCCCGATACCCTTGTAGGTACTGATTCACATACCACCATGATAAATGGGCTTGGTGTCCTTGGATGGGGAGTTGGAGGTATAGAAGCTGAAGCTGTCATGATGGGACAGCCATATTATATGTCCATTCCTGAAGTTGTTGGATTTAAGTTGGACGGAGAACTACAGGAAGGTGTCACAGCCACAGACCTTGTACTTACTGTAACTCAAATGTTGAGAAAACATGGAGTTGTTGGTAAATTTGTTGAATTTTATGGACCCGGATTGGACAAATTAAGCCTTCCAGACCGTGCAACACTTGCCAATATGGCTCCTGAGTATGGAGCTACTATGGGCTATTTCCCGATTGATGAGGAAACTCTGGAATACCTGAAGCTTACTGGAAGAAGTGAAGAACATGTAAATATGGTTCGTAAATATACCAAAGAGCAGGGACTTTTTTTTGACCCACTTAACGATGAACCAATGTTTAACGATAAACTGGAACTTGATATGAGCACTGTAGAGCCCAGCATAGCAGGTCCAAAACGCCCCTATGACCGAATATCTATTGAAAATATGTCAGAGCATTTCCACAACCTCATGAAGCAAACCTTTGCAGAAAAAAGAGGTGAAAAAGATATACAGGAAAATGACCCTGACTATAATAGATGGCTTGAAGAAGGAGGTAATATAAGTAACGTAAACACTCAATCAGCTCATCATACCAGCTATATCAAATGCAGGGATTCATTTACCACCATAACTCATGGGGCAGTTGCAATTGCATCCATTACTTCCTGCACAAATACATCAAATCCATCTGTTTTAATAGGTGCTGGATTATTAGCCAAAAATGCAGTTGAAATGGGTCTTGATGTCAAACCCTATGTTAAGACAAGCCTTGCACCGGGTTCCAGAATCGTAACAGATTACCTTGATAAATCCGAACTTTTACCATATCTTGAAGCTCTCGGTTTCCATCTTGTTGGTTATGGATGTGCTACCTGTATAGGAAACAGTGGACCCATCAATGAAAGTGTAGAAAATGAGATAAAAGAAAAAGACCTCACTGTAGCGGCTGTTCTCAGCGGCAACAGGAATTTCGAAGGGCGGATAAACCCCTATATCAAAGCCAATTATCTTACATCACCAATGCTTGTCGTTGCCTATGCACTGGCTGGAACTGTGGATATTGACCTGAAAAACGAAGCACTGGGGTGTGATCCAAATGGATTGCCGATTTATTTGAAAGATATCTGGCCAACCCAGAATGAAATCAACCAGATTATAAAAAATACCATTGATTCTGACATGTTTGAAAGGGAATATTCACATGCCATGAAAGGTACAGAACTCTGGGACGACATGGATGTTCCACAAGGTGACCAGTACCATTGGAACCCTAACTCCTCCTATATACAGGAGCCGCCGTTTTTTAAAGACTTCCCCCATGAAATCCCAAAACTCAAGGATATTAAAGGCGCAAGGGTTCTGGCATATCTGGGGGACAACATAACAACAGACCATATCTCGCCTGCCGGAGATATTCCTGTTGACAGCCCTGCAGGACAGTATCTGCTCAATCAGGGTGTAAAAGAGGAGGATTTCAATACTTATGGTTCACGAAGAGGAAACCATGAAGTGATGATGAGAGGTACATTTGGAAATATACGCCTCAATAATAAACTGGTGGACAGAAACGGTGGATGGACATTGTATCATCCAACAGGGAAAGAAATGAGTATATACAATGCCGCCATGAATTACCAGGAAAACAATATACCTCTCATTGTGATGGCAGGTAAAGAATACGGTACAGGAAGTTCCAGAGATTGGGCAGCCAAAGGAACACAGTTGCTGGGTGTTAAAGCAGTAATCGCTGAATCCTTTGAAAGAATCCACCGCAGTAATCTTGTAGGAATGGGTGTTTTGCCTTTGCAGTTCAAAAAAGGAGAAAACACCGATACACTTGGATTAAAGGGTGATGAAACCTACGATATAAATGGAATAGAGAATCTAAAACCAAGCAGTGAAATAGAGGTTGTAGCCAGAACAGAAAACGGTGACAATACTACATTCAAAGCTGATGTCAGATTGGATTCTGACATAGAACTGGAATACTATCGAAACGGTGGAATTCTACACAAATTCCTAAGAGAAATTTTAAATGAAAATTAAAGCTGGATTACCAGCTTTTCTTTTTTTTGATTGTTGAAATATCTTAACCAGCAAAACTGTTTTACTGAGAAAAAACCATTTTAAAGATTACTTACTAAAATTTAGGAGTGCGGACTGGATAAATGTATCTGGAACAATACAGGAGACAAAGTATACCTCTATAACTCTAACGGAAACCTAATAGATACACAAAAGAAACATTAATTTGTGGTAACTTCTATATGCATTAAAACCGTATTTGTTTCAAAAAGCGACCTGAGGATATTTATTTGACACCGATTGAAGACTGGATTATCAACATCCGCCGTGAGTTACACCGTTATCCAGAACCAAGTTTTAAGGAATACAATACTCAACAAAAGATAATAGAAGTTCTTGACAATATAGGTATCGAATCAGAAAAAATCGCTGATACAGGTGTTATAGCTACCATAAAAGGTGATTTACCGGGTCCATGTTTAGCCCTGAGAGCTGATATGGATGCTCTTAAAGTTATCGAAGAGCAGACTGAACTAAACAGGGGCTATATATCACAAAATGAAGGTGTCATGCATGCCTGTGGACACGATGGTCATATGGCTATCGTACTGGGTGCTGCACGGTTATTGAATGAAATGCGAAAACAGATTCCCGGTAGTATAAAACTGATTTTCCAGCCTGCTGAAGAACAGCCCCCTGGCGGAGCATCCAAAATTATCAAAGAAGGTGGAATTGATGATGTGGATGCTATCGTTGGTCTCCATATATTCGGAGACATGGATTTTGGTAAAATCAAATTTAAACCCGGCTGTTTTATGGCAAGTTCAAATCGATTAAATCTTAGCATTTTTGGAAAGGGAGGACACCATTCAAACCCTCAGGATTGTATAGACCCGGTCTTTATATCTTCTGATTTTTTAAGTTCTATACATGATGAAATTCAAAAAAACATCAGTCCTTCAAGATATGTTTTGGGAATTGGAAAAATCGAGGGGGGAGAACAATTCAACCGGACTATGGACAGATTGGATATAATCGGGAGTTTCCGGACATTCCATGATGAAGATGTCGATATTATTGAATCTGTTATAAAACAAAAACTTGATAATTTGATGGATGCCTATTCTATAGAAGGTATTTCTGATGTCCCAAAATATAACCTTGATATCATTCGTGCCTATCCTGTATTAAATAATAATGATAAATTTACCAGTGCAGTCTATGAGTTACTAAAAAATAAACACCCAGAATTTGAAATCGATAAAAATGCCAAGCCATTATATGGTTCGGAAGACTTTGCATTTTATGTTAAAAACATTCCAGGATTTTATTTTACAATAGGGACAAAGAACATCCAGAAAAATGTTGTTGAAATCAACCATTCCAGTAAATTCGATATTGATGAAGAAGTACTTATAATTGGAGTTCGTATTCTTAAAACTATTACAATAGACTTTTTAAACAATCCTAAGGACTATATACAATGATTATCCAGGAATGCAAAAAGCATCAATATACCCAAGTAAAAAATCTGGTTCTGGAAATCCTCAATGAGCATGGTTTTGAATATGACCCAAAAAAGGATTATGACCTTGATGATATTGATAAATACTATCTAACCGATGGATATGTATTTTATATCGGAATTGCTGACGGTCAAATTGTAGGAACAGGGGCCCTGAAAAGGATTGATAATAACATATGTGAAATAAAACGGATGTATGTTAAGAAAAATTTTAGAAACAGAGGATATGGATTAAAACTTTTCAACGCGACTCTTGAATTTGCACAAAAACACTATAAAACTGCTACAATAAAAACCAATGTTAAATTAAAAAGAGCCATCAATCTGTATTTGAAAAATGGTTTTTTAATTACAGACCTTGATACAAAAAATAATATAGTGCATATGGTAAAACATTTTTATTGAAGCTTGCAGTAATTTTCACTTATCGCATTTAAATATTCATACACTGCAAGTACAAATGCACTATGTGACCACATAAGTGGCAATACGGATTTAAGAGAACCATTATTTGCCACCTGTTCCGCCATTAATCCTGTCGTTGGATGATTGTTATCAGCACACCAGTTTATAAGTTCCAGTGCTCTGTCAAGGTCTCCTATTGCTATATGCCATTGTGCCACCCAGAGAGTACAAATAATCCAGCTGTTCATATACCCCATGTAATTATCATCCACGTATCTGGCTATTCCACCGGAAGGACGTGATAATTCATATTCTATCGCTTTCATAGTGTTTACCACTCTTTCATCATCCGATGGAAGGATTCCGAAATACCAGACACCAAAAAGGGATGAATCGATGGTTGAATCATGAAGTGAGCGTTTAAAACGCTGTTTTTGCTCATCATAAAGGTATTCTATTATAGCATTTTTGACCTTTTTTGCTGATTTCAACCAGTATTCAAACTCTACATCATGTCCGAGTGCTTTTGCAATTTCTGCTGCACCATAAAGTCCTGCATATATAGTGCATGCACTGTAGGTATGCACACCTTTGCGTTCTTCCCATAGGTCAAAACTTGAAATCGGCAGTCCGCCAGAGTCAATAGAACTCGCCAGATAATTAGCAGCAGGAACTACTATAGACATGAAATATCTACCTATAGTCCAGACATTACGCGACATTAGCCAGTTGTTATAAAGAGCATAAAGAGGTAAACCGGTCTCATCAATCTGAATCATTGGAACAGGATGCCATGTACTGCCAAAATCCCCTGCAGGTGTATATTTGTGAAGGAAATAACCTTTTTCTGATATTACCTTCGAGTAGAAATCAAAAACTTCCAAACTCAAATTGTGGTATTTTGCACTGTCAAGAGCAATAACTGCCCATGAGGCATCACGAGGCCAGCAGTATGTATAATAATCAGCTCCGAACTGTTTTATATCAGTATCACATGATGCCATTATAGAACCATTTATATCCATATGGGATATGGTCGTAAGAAGACTGCGATAAAACATTCTTCTGATTTTATCAGGCAACTGATCCATTGCTCTGTATTCAGGAAATATAGTAAAACGTTCAATAAAAGAATTCCAGAAATTGAAAACTTTACGAAATAGAGAATTATCTTCCTGGTCTTTTATCCTGTTGTGTAGTTTAACTGTACTGGTATAATTCTTTCCGGTTACAATCCAGAAATGTATCTCTTTCGATTGACCGGGCTGTAGATTAGAGATAGTCCACCCTACAGTTGAATCCACTGACCCGTGTGCAACTACATTACCACTCAATACACCGTCATCTTCCATATCCTTCCATGTTCCTTCAAAACCATTCCATTCAGCATCCCCGACAGCCCATTGATCAAATTGAGGGGAACTGCTGTGGAGGAAATACCGGTTACGCTTGTAATGTATCAGGAAATCCCTGTCAACAACTGCGGTTTCTGCAAGTTTATCCTCAAGTATCCTGTAATTGTGTGTGGAAAAAAACCTCAGATTCCTTGATGTGTTAGATTTATTTTCTATTTCAAATATACGGTAAAAATAGTTAAGGGAAGGATGTATAGAATCATAGATATGGACTTTTAGACCCATATCAGGATTTTCAAAAAACGTTTCTCCTATATTGGATATGTAACCATCTAATAAATTATTTTTTTCAGTTACTTCTGTTTTTCCGGATGTACCAGGTTTTATAAAATCCCTTGAAAAACTTGATTTATATGTTTGTTCGAGGTTCCAGTTTTCGAGCCAGCTACACAGCTGTTTATCAAGGTCGCATACTCCGGTACGCATCGAATTGCCATGGTTTTCCAGACCTACATAAGGATAATATAGGTCTCTAATAACCCCCATTTCATCTTCACATACAAGGAATTGCCCGTTACTAAACACAAGAGGTCTGATGTTTTTCCCTCACTATTATACTGATAGTTTATAATATTATCTTAACTTTCTTACAAGAGGTATTTCATCACATTCTGGAAACTTGGGACATTTTATACATCCGTTCCAGATTTTATGTGGGAGTGATGATTTTTCAACTCTATTGAATTCTCTTTTTTCAAAGAATTCAGGTATACAGGTTAGAGTGAACACCGTTCCCACATCAAGTGCATGCTCATCTTCAAGACAGGTATTTAACAGTTCTGAGCCTATACCATTGTTTCGGTATTCAGGTTTTACAGCAAATGACAGTATTTCAGCAAGGTCTTCCCACATAACATGCAAAGCACAGCAGCCTATTACTTCCCCATCAGTTTCATATACATAAAAATCTCTGATGGATTCATAAAGTTCGCTATATGAGCGTGCAAGCATTAATCCTTCCCTTGCATAGCCATTAACCATATCTTTAATCGTTTTTACATCCTTAACTCTTGCTTTTCGAATCAAATCCTGCAATACCACCTTTATGATATGATTATTAAAGAATTAAAACGGGCGTGAAGGGATTTGAACCCTTGGTTTACAGCTTAGGAGGCTGTCGCCATGTCCTGACTAGGCCACACGCCCAGTTGAAAGGAATACAAAACTAATTTTTAAACCTGTTGGTTCTCTATCCAGCGATGTATCAAATTGGATAGAAATTATATAAAAGTTTGTTTAAATATAGCAGTAGTATTTAAATAAAAAACTGAGAATCCTATATAGGGGAGCAGTAAAATGAAAAGGGTTTTTCAAACAATTATGATAATTTTATCTATATCGGTTCTAAGTTTCTCGGGGTGTGTTGACACGACAAACAATCCTGACAACCGGTCAGAAAACAACAACTCAGATACAACAGAATACATCTACAAAACAGCCAATATAGAAAACATCAAAATCAACATACTTGAATCATTTCCTGTACAAGTAATAGTTGTGGCAGAAGGATATTTCCCAGATGGATGTACACAAATTCATGAAATTGAAAAAGATAAACAGGGAAACAATTTCAATATTACAATAACAACCAAACGTCCAAAAGACAAACTCTGTACCCAGCAGATTGTACCCTTTAAAGAAAACATATCTCTTGATGTTGAAGGTCTAAAAACAGGTGTTTATAATGTGAGTGTCAATGGAGTAAACGGCACTTTTGAGTTAACTATAGACAATGTCACTAAAAAATAATATTAGGGGATGGTTTGTATTTCAATTGATAAAGGATTATTGAATAAACAGTATGAACACTGGGAGAATGTTTACACAGAACACAGTGAAAAATTTGGTAATATGCCCAGTATTTTTGCCATGGAAGCCATCAAGTTATTAAAAAAGGAAAATAAAAACAGGATACTTGAGTTGGGTGGTGGTCAAGGAAGAGACACCATCAATTTTGCACAGAACGGTTTTAAAGTCGATGTGGTAGATTATACAAGAAAAGGTATTGAAATAATTAAAGAAAAAGCGAGATATCAGGGGTTATCCGGTTATATAAATCCTGTCCAGCATGATGTCAGAAACCCATTGCCCTTTGAAGACGAAACTTTTGATGGATGTTATTCCCACATGCTGTACTGCATGGCATTAACCACCTCAGAACTTCAATTTATCACAGATGAAATCTGGAGAGTTCTAAAACCCGGTGGTCTTAATATATATACTGTAAGAAACAAAAATGACATCAGATACGGAACGGGTATAAATCGGGGAGAAGACCTTTATGAGATAAAAGACGGTTTTATTGTACATTTTTTTGATAAAGATAAAATTAAACATCTCTCCAGAGGTTTTGAAATTGTAGACATTGATGAATTCGAAGAAGGGATTTTACCGAAAAAACTGTATCGGGTCATCCTCAAAAAAAGATAAAGGAAGATTATAATCCGCAATAATCTTCAATTTCTGATAATATACTTTTGTAAAGATTTATGTATTCATCTGTAGGTTTCATATCGTATTCGGAATTTACCACATAGCATTCATCAAAAGGTTTTCCTGTTGGTGGATTCGCGAACCTGTCTTTATATTTGGAATAGATTTTACCAACTATGTCATTAGCTTCTGAGAGGTTTAGATCTGTTGCCATATGGGCTATTTCAGCCATGAATCGGGATTCAAGACCTGTTGAGTGGTCAGCAGTTCCGCCACGTGCACCGACAGGACCTATAAGAATGTCTCTGCCACTAACAGTATCTGCTATTGCCTGTGCTGCAGTTTCATAAAACATCATATCTGTGCAGCAGCCTGCCTGATTCCAATAATATCTGGCTTTATAGTAATTCATATTACGTGAAAGAGCCATAGATGACAGACTGGATGACCAGATTATTTCTTTTGTAGATGAGGAGTTGGTATTTACATGTATGGCACCCGAAACATGGAAACTGGCACCGGTAACAATTTTTGCCTGTATGGTTTCTGCAACATCAACAATAGCAAGTCCTGGTGCAGATGCAATAGATGTTCCTCCGAAAATGGGACACTGACCTGAAAGGTAGTGGTTTCCATGCTCCTGATGATATATGGATTTATAAAATGTTTCATAATCAGTTTTCAATTCGTCCAGCTGGGAAACTTCCTGTGGATCATATTTTGAATATAATTCATCATCAGATACAAGCATATAAGCCTGCGAAATTGTAGGTGTTCCAGGACCCATCAAAGCAAGACCCTCTCTTCCTGCTATTTTAGTTGAAAGTTTTTCCAGTCTTGCTTCTTTCAATGCCGCATACATCTCAAACGGGCTTTTCGGTTTTATCCCTTTACCTTCCAGCTTATCAATCACACCGGCATAAATTCCCTGCACAAGTGGCTCTCTTGCAGAACTTAAATGAACGTTAAGAAAATTTTCTTCTGAAACTGTTCCACCCATTGGTCCTCCTATAATAACAGGCGGTGTTGAATCCACAGGACATCGTTCAGGTACAGATACTTTTTCTCTATATTTTCCGATTTCAAGTTCTTTGAGTGCATAAATCGATTTTAAGATTTCATCTTTATCAACCGGTATGGTTCTTTCAGTATCTATACAGTAAACACCTGTAGATGATAAAAGATCTATTCCCGCTTCAAAAACCGAATCTGCAAGTTCATCGTCATCCGGCACAAATGACTCATTATCATATTTAATATCGTATTCCTCTGCCAGCTCTTCAGCTTTCTGGAATACTTCCATATCATGCTTTTTCTCTTTTTTTTGTTCACCTTCAGTTGCTGCCTTAAGATAATTGTACAACTGCTTCATTAAATCACCCATATTTTATTCATTTTCAATTGTTTATATAATCACCACATTACAAATCTGTACTAATAATTTTGTTTTGTTAACGCTGTTCATACAAAGTCAAATATAGATGTCATTTAGTGTTACGAATAGATAAATTTATATGAATAAATAAGCATATCCAAAATAAAAATAATAACCATAATAAACCAGATGAAGTAGAGGAGATATGATGAAGAAATGGATAGTGTCAACAATGGTAATAATGATATTAATTATCTGTACAGGCCCCGGTTGTATAGATAATACCAGTGCAGGAAGTGAAACAGAGAATCCTAACACAGTAACAATTACAGACAGCCTTGGCAGAGAAGTAGAGGTGCCTGAAAACCCCGAACGAGTTGTGGCTCAGGGACCGGGAGCTCTTAGATATCAATGTTATCTCAATGCTCAAGATAAGGTAGTAGGTGTGGAAAGCATCGAATTAAGAGAAGATGAAAACAGACGCCCTTACAGGATAGCAAACCCTCAGTTGAAAAATAAACCCCTGATTGGTGAATACAGAGGTAATACTGATCCTGAAAAAATTGTTTCAGTAAATCCTGAAGTCATTTTCTGGACCTATGTAACTTCACCCGATGATGCAGATAAACTGCAACAAAAAACTGGTGTCCCTGTGGTTGCCCTCAATTATGGTACACTGGGAGTTCACCGTGATGAAATGTACAAGTCTCTCAGGATAATGGGTGATGTGTTGAATAAAGAAGAGAGGAGTGAAGATGTCATCCAGTTCTTTAATAAAACAATTAAGGATTTGAACAAACGGACGAATGATATTCCAGAAGATGAAAAAAGAAGTGTATACATAGGTGGTATCGCTTATAAAGGTCCACATGGTTACCAGTCAACAGAACCAGCGTATCCTCCATTTGAATTTGTTAACGCAAAGAATGTTGCCAGTGGTATGGGTACAGACCATGCTGATGCATCAAAGGAAGCTATTATAGAATGGGACCCTGATATACTATTTGTAGATTTGTCCACCTATGATGCACAGCCATCAGCTGTAGAGCAACTTAAAACCGACCCTAGCTACCGCTCACTTACAGCTGTAGAAGAGGGAGAAGTCTATGGAGTACTTCCATACAACTGGTACACCAAGAACTATGGTACAGTACTGGCAGACGCATACTATATAGGTACTGTGATTTATCCCGAAAGATTCAGTGATATCAATCCTGAAGAAAAAGCCAACGAAATCTACGAGTTCTTGGTATCAGAACCTGTATATAAGGATTTGGAAAATGGGTTTGGACGTGGTTATGGAAAAATCCCAGTTAACTGATAAGTTTTAACGCCCATTTTCCATTTTCCTTTCTAATTTTAAGTTTAATATTACTTTAGCAAGGTGTCAGGATGGATTTCATGGACAAAAAAATGGATATTAACAAAGATGTAGAAAGCATCCCCCTGAATTATAATAAATACGTCAAAAAGAAGATTATATTTATCCTGATATCTTTCCTGTTTCTTATAACAATATTCTTCTATTCAATATCAGTGGGTAATGCCAATGTCCCCTTGAATGATGTTTTCCGGGTTTTACTTGGTCAAAATATAGAGAATTCTTCTACTATTATTTGGAATATACGTCTCCCACGGGCACTTGCTGCAATTTCTGCTGGTGTGGGTCTATCAGTATCTGGTGTAGCCCTACAGTCCATATTACGAAACCCTCTCGGTTCACCCTACACACTTGGAATTTCCAATGCAGCTGCTTTTGGAGCCGCTTTTTCAGTGATAATACTTGGTGCGGGGTCCATGCATAGTACCGGAGCAGGTGCTGTAATTATTAACAACCCATATATAACTACAATTGTGGCTTTCCTCTGGTCTCTTGTTGCAACTTTCATGTTACTGGCAATATCAAAATATAAAGGCGCATCACCTGAGGTTATGATTCTTATAGGGGTTGCATTGTCGTCACTATTTACAGCAGGGACAATGTTTCTTCAGTACTTTGCCGATGATGTAGAGCTTGCAGCAGTAGTATTCTGGACTTTTGGAGATGTAGGGAGAGCGGACTGGGGAGAACTTGGTATCATAACTGCGGTAGTTGTCCCTGCAATGATTTATTTTATTCATAACAGATGGAATTACAACGCTATAGATGCCGGTGATGAAACTGCAAGAGGACTTGGTGTTAATGTTGAAAGGATAAGGCTCTGGGGTATGCTTCTAGCATCCTTTGTAACAGCTATTATAATATCATTCCTTGGAGTAATCGGGTTTATAGGATTAGTGTGTCCTCATATAGCACGCCGATTTATCGGAGATGAACAGCGTTTTCTTATACCTGCTTCCTGCATAACAGGTGGATTGCTTTTGCTGGCATCTGATACTGCAGCACGTTTGATGCTCTCACCTCATGTGTTGCCTGTTGCGATTCTCACTTCGTTTATGGGTGCTCCTCTGTTTATCTATCTACTGGTAAGGGGGTATAGGAATTGATAATGAATGTAGATAATCTGGAATTTAACTACAAATCAGGAAATGTTCTAAAAGATATCGGATTTGAATTGTATCATGGAGAAATACTTGCAATTCTAGGACCCAATGGAGTTGGTAAAACAACACTGCTTCGTTGTATTAACAACATCCTGTCTCCAAAAAAAGGAATAATAAAAGTTGAAGATGAAGATATCCTGTCGATGAAAAACGATGAGATTGCAAGACGTCTGGGATATGTGCCCCAGCGATCCGAAGTTGGAAGACTTACTGCTTTTGATGCAATCCTTCTTGGCAGGAAACCACATATGGGATTTCATGTAAAAGACAAAGATATCGGGATTGTTAATTCTGTTATTAATAAACTTGAACTTGAAAAGCTTTCTCTTCGGAATATAAATGAATTAAGTGGCGGAGAACTGCAAAAGGTTATGTTTGCAAGGGCCCTTGTGCAGGAACCGAAGGTATTGCTTCTTGATGAACCAACAAGCAGTCTTGACCTTAAAAATCAGCTTGGAATCCTTAAAACTGTAAGACAAACAGTGGATGAAAACCAGATATCTGCGGTTTTTACAATGCATGACCTAAACCTTGCACTACGTTTTGCAGACCGATATGTTCTTGTTAAAAACGGCAGGGTATTCAAGCACGGAGGAAGTGATATAATAACACCTGAAAACATAGAACAGGTCTATGAAGTAAAAGTTGATGTGGAATACATAAATGGTTACTATTTTGTTATACCCATTGATTAATAACAATACTTTTATATAAAATCCCAGCAATTATCCAAATATAATTCGGATATCCAAAAATTGTTGGTTAATATGACAACTGAAAGAACTGAAGATTATTTAAAAACTATAGAAGCTGTGGTCTCCAAAAAGGGGTATGCACAGGTTAAAGATGTTTCTGCAGCACTTGGCACCAGTCCATCAAGTGTCACTGGAATGTTTCAGAAATTAAAAAATGATGGATATATCAATTACGAAAAATATGGTGGAGTTACACTTACCTTTAAAGGTAAAAACATCGCCCAAAACACGAAAGCAAAATATGGGGTCGTGAAAGATTTTCTTACAGTACTTGGAGTGGACGGCAATACGGCTGATGAAGATGCATGCAGAATTGAACATGTGTTAACTGACGATACTATCGATGTATTGACTAAATTTGTGGAATTTATCCATCATTCTGATGAATATCCTTTATGGCTGGACCATTTCAAACGTTTCTATGAAACAGGAGAATATATAAATTGTAGTCCAGCAACAAAGAAGAATTTTCCTGTACACGGGAATACAAAAAATAAACAATCTGATAAATAAACAGATATTTATTGCTCAGTTATGGTTTCTTCCAGTTTATCAAGAAATGTTTGGTTTTTTACGTAGTTGAGGTTTATTCCAAGTTCTGCAGGAGTGTAACCGAAAGCCAGACCAAGTAACTGTGTGTAGTGCAAAACAGGTATTTCATAATCTATTCCAAATTTCTCCCCCAGTTCCGCCTGACCGGAGTCAAGTTGCATGTGGCAGAACGGGCATGCGTTAACTATGCAATCCACACCCCTGTTTTTTATCTGTGAAAGCTTGTGGTTTGTTATATCAAGAGCTTTATCATGGAGTGCAGAACGAACACCTCCTCCTGCACCACAGCATTCCATTTTATCAGGATAATCCAAACTCGATGCACCGGTTGATTCAATCAATTCATCGAAAAATTCAGGTCTTTCCACATTCCCCAGATTCCTTTCTCCTGATGGTTTAATAAGATGACATCCATAATGCAGTGCTACATTAAAATTTAGAGGATATTCTACCCTTTCATTGATATCCTCTGGTCCAAATTCCCTGTAAAGATATTCAATAATATGCCTGATTTTTATAGTTCCCCTTAACTCTTTGTTGATTTGTTTAAGGTGCTGGTTTGTTTCTTCCTTTAATTTTTCACTGTTTTTGAGTTTATTATTTGCATCAGCAAGTGACCCATAACATCCATTGCATATGGTTAATATATCCCTTTCCAGTTCCTCAGATATAGATATATTTCTGCCTGCGATTGCAAGCCATGTACTCCTGTCAAACGACCTGAATACCCCGGGTGCTGGACAGCACGATGCATTGGGGAGGTCTATCCAGTCAATTTCCAGCTTGTCAAGGCAGAGTTTGGTAGCTTTTTCTATGCCTGGATATCGGTTTGGAATGATACATCCAAGAAAAAGTGACAGTTTATCAGGGTTCATATATCTACACAATATCATGTATGAAATAATAAATTATTCCTTTTTAGATACAAGTTCATCGAATTTACAGGATTTTAAGATGATTTTAACATCATCCAATGCCTTAGGATGTTTAGATACAGTTTCAGGAAGAGAATCCAACCCCAGTTGTTCACGTTTTTGTTTTGTTTCTTCATTAATAGGCACAGCGTGACCAGTCTCAAGCAACAGGTGACTTACTTTCCTGTGTTCTGAAAGCATTGTACCTTCACGAACTGCTACAGTACGAATTTTGTAAATGCCATCAACGATTTTTATACCTCTGGGACATCTTTCCTGGCATGTATAACATGTAGTACACATCCAGAGGTCTTTATCAGTTAGTATATTTTTATCGTTGGTGTAGGCTTTTTTAATGATTTTTCTTATATTTAAGCTCATCTGGCGTCCAGAAGGACAGCTGCCACTGCACACACCACACTGCATACATTTGAGTATATCAACACCTGTTTTTTTGAGTTCTTCAGAAAGATCTGATTCAGGCATTTTGGTCACCAAATATCTAATTCAGGAGAAATTAACACCCAAATCTTTTAAGTTGTTCATAATAGCAAGGTTGAGTAGCAGGGGTGTTATGGATTCTACAGTATTTGATACTGCCAAAGGACCTCCATAAAGTGGGCGAAGACAATTCATTTCTTTTGTAAGGTCAATAATCATTTGCTTTGCTTCATCATCATCAGCACAGATTACGGCATCATATCCAAGGTCACAGCTTGTATCTTTCAGTTTACATGAAGGTATATTATGATAAACTGACACCACTTTGGTTGAATCGGGAACCGATTCCTGAATTGCAAGTGCTGCTGAACCCTGCTTTGGAGGTGTATATTCAAAATGGTCTCCTACTTTTTTCATGGGGACAATAGGAGTTACCAATATTTTATTCTCAAGTTCGCTATATATGGATTCAAGTGTTTTAAATACATGTTTATAAGGCACAGCAAGCACTATCAAATCTGCAACATTGGACGCGTCCTGGTTACCCATCCCTCTGATTTCTACTTTTGAAGTGTCGCAACCAAGGCTTTTCATTTCTGAAAGATATCTTTCAGCCGCCTCAACAGCTTTTTCAGGTTTCCTTGAACCAATAATTATCTCATTTTTTTGAGCCCAGCGGATTGAAAGCCCTTCACCTAAATGTCCTGTTCCTCCGATTATTGCAATTTTCATCCAATTGGTCGCAGGAGACTCCCTGCGAGAGCTGGGAGAGGAATGCGACCTATTTTTTAAATCTGTATTTGTTGGGTTAGTGTTGTGCATCTTGCTGAGATTCTCCTACAGTTTTTCTTAACGTTTGGGTTTTTCTTGGAAGTATTTCCGAATATATCCATGATGCTGAAGTTACCTGATGTTCTTTTCCCTTTGACGAATCCGGAAACATCTGGAGTTTCGATGAAATCGAATTTCTTCAATCCGTGGAGTTTTCCTGTTGGGATTTTCTTCTCGGATCTAACACCTTTAGTTTGCTGATAGTCACCTTTATTGACGTGTTCTTTATAATACACTAGATTAGATAGTTGTAAATTCGGGTTATTCTCATCACAGCAGATTGCTACTGCATCGTTGTAGTGGGTTTTTTCCAGTTTTAGTTTCTGTTCTCTCTTGAACTTGGTTATGTACCCGAAAGTTTCCTGAAACTTCCAATTAAGCTTTCTTATCTGCGACCTGACAATACCCATCTCAGTCGGATGTTTCGTGTTAGATGGATTTTTGTTTATACTGAACTCACCTTTGTGCAGTTTGCTGTGACAGGTTTCGCAGAGAGTGATTAGATTGTCAGGTCTGTCAGTACCACCTTTACTTCTGAATATGATGTGGTGACATTCTAATTTCGGATCTTTTGATTTGTTCTTGCATTTTTGACAGGTATAGTCATCTCTGTGCAATACATAGGTTCTAATGTTGTAGTATCCTTTCAGGTCACCATTCTGGTAACCTGTACCAGAAACATTTGGATTCGTGATTTTGTGTATGTCAAATGAAGTAGTTTCTACTATCCATTTCTTGACAGGTAGAATGGATTCAACGAATCTTCTTTCTCTTTCGTGGGACTGCACTTTGCTCTTGATGGATGGTGCAATCCTTTTTTCTTTCTTGGAGTTACCTCTGTTGTTGAATCTCGGCTTTCTGTATCTTGTCTTTCTGTATCTTCTGTTCATCCTGTGATCAGCTCTATCTTTCATCTTTTTGGATACATCATCTCTCAATTTGATTTCTGACTGGTACATGACTTCGTCGTTAGCAACAGCTGCACATCCGATGTATTTAGAACCGGAATCCATTCCGGCAATTAATGGCTGGGTGTACTCAGTTGTTTCGTAGAGTAGTTTGATAGTGAATGGAGTTCTTCTGACGACCTTGGCTTTGCCGGATTTCAGCAATCTTCTGGCTTTAGCTGGTCTTGTGGGCATTAGAGGTTTTTTATTTTTGCTTAATACATAAACATGCATTTGTAATTCCTCCTCATGGGAGTTGTGCGTAGGTCAGGACTGCCGGGTTCAATCCTGATTTCCGACTTCCTCTCGACCAGATTACCGGAGGTTTAAAAGTACAGTAACTGTTCCTACCCCAACGGGACTGTTTAAACTGCATTCTCAGAGCAAGGGACTGAGGCGGCATCCCAGGGTGACTATTGGTGTATTCTCCGGTATCGTCTACTGGACTTTTTTCTATTATGATTGACATGTTTAACCCGTATCCAGTGGTCTGGTCAACCAGGAACTTGCTTTATGAAAACAAGCTCCTTCCTCAAACTGAAGCATTCGCTTCAGTTAGGGAGGGGTAGTTGACTGTAAGCCTCATCAATACTATCAAATATTCCCAAAGATTTCAGTATACATATAAATTCTCATATGGTCTACTGGATAATGGAAGTAGCTTAATAAAAGACTTACTCATGATTTCATCAACATCAAATCCAAAATCTTGGCTATATTCGGTAAGATATTGTCTTAGTATCCTTCTATCTTCTTCATCAATATCAAGTTTTTTTACTTCCTTACCGAGTGTATCATTCTCAACATCACCCCGAATATAGATGACTCCACCATGCATCCCTGTACCCAGATAATCCCCTGTTATTATTTCACTATCACTACCAATACCAAGCAGGATAAATATACCACCTGCCATGTATTCACCAAGAAAATCTCTGGCAGTACCACCGCTTATGATTACAGGTATCTGGGACTTATATTCTTTCATATGAATACCAGCACGATAACCTACATCACCTTTTATAAACAGTTTTCCACCACGCATTCCATAGCCTACAACATCACCCACATTTCCATGGACTGTTATTTTACCCATGTTCATGGTGTTTGCTATCATATCCTGTGCATTACCATTAATTGTAAGCGTGGGACCGTTCATAAATACTGCACAATCACTTCCGGGTGTACCGTTTACCGTGATATTTACAGCCTTGTTTATACCTGTGCCCAGATAACGTTGACCGTTGAGGTTATCAAGTATAAATTCAGTTTCTCCGCTTTCTGCCTCATCCTGAATGATTTTGTTTAGGTGTCTATAATATAAATTCTTACAATCGATTCTTTTTACCATCTATATTCACCCTGATTATTGTCCGACACCTGCAGATTTAATTCCGAGTAATTCCAGCGTCTTTTCATCAAGTTCATAACCTCGCAGACGTTCACGATTACCTCGAAGTGATTCTATAGAATTAACTCCAAGTGAACCAAGGATTTCTTTCAATTCAAAACTCCATCCAGACAACAGGTTGGTAAGTTTCTGAGCTGCTGTTTCGGGGTCAAGTCTTTTAACAAGTTCAGGTTTTTGGGTGGCTATACCCCATGCACAGTTACCGGTATAACATCTCTGACATACACTGCAACCCATTGCTATAAGTGCCGCAGTACCGATTACTACTGCATCAGCACCCAGTGCAACGGCTTTTGCAATATCAGCACTACTTCTTATACTTCCTGCACAAAGGATGGATGCCCTGTTCCTTATCCCTTCATCACGAAGACGCTGGTCAACAGTAGCAAGTGCAAGTTCGATGGGTATACCGACATTGTCCCTAATGACCATTGGAGATGCTCCACTGCCCCCGCGATATCCATCGATTGTAAGAACATCTGCTCCGGCTCGTACGACTCCACTGGCAATCGCTGCTACATTATGGACTGCGGATATTTTTACACCAACTGGTTTTTCGTAATTTGTTGCTTCTTTAAGGGCATAGATAAGCTGTGAAAGGTCTTCTATTGAATATATATCATGGTGTGGAGCAGGCGACAATACATCAGTACCTGATGGTATCATCCGGGTTTTTGATATCTCTTCACCTACCTTTTCCCCAGGTAGATGACCTCCTATACCGGGTTTAGCTCCCTGACCTATTTTTATTTCAATCATTGAACAGGTATTTAGGTATTCATTATGCACACCAAACCTTCCGGAAGCCACCTGTACCATTATATTATCAGAATATTGATAGAGGTCTTCATGGAGACCGCCTTCACCAGTATTCATAAGAGTTCCTGATTTTTTGGCAGCCATTGCAAGAGCTTTGTGGGCATTCAAACTTACTGCTCCATATGACATTGCAGCAAACACAACCGGTACATCCAGTTTCACTTGTGGCTGCAATTCTGTAGCAAGTTCAATTTCACCTTCTTTATTTTCTACAAATTCCAGATTATCCGGTTTCTTTCCAAGATATGTACGTAATTCCATAGGTTCTCTTAAAGGGTCTATAGATGGATTTGTTACCTGACAGGCATCGATTAACAGATGATCCCAGATAATTTTATGGGGCCTGGGGTTACCCATACCTGACAGAAGTATTCCTCCAAATTCGGCCTGTTTTTGAATGTTGCTGGTGGTTTCCGGTGTCCAGTTGGCATTACCCCTGTTAGCCCACTGATAATTGGTTATAGTTATTGCATTGTCAGGACATTTGGATACACACCTGTAGCATGCAACACATTTGCTATCATCAGGGATGACTCTGTCATCACCGAATTCAAGAGCTCCAAAACTGCAGTTATTGACACATATTCCGCATTTTCTACATCTTGCAGAATCAATAGAAACTTTAAATTCAGGAGGTATGGATGCCACGATTATTCTACCTCCTCATACAATTCACCTATTACAGGAGTACCAGCTTTTGGACTCCAAACTGTGTCAGGATTTGGTTCGATTTCTCTAATTGCTGATTCTTCAGATGACATGTAGAGCATATTATCTTTTCTGGCACAGGTCATGGGTCGTAGCTTAATTCTGTCATTAAATCCGACTATACCCCTGCTATGTCCTAATACTATACTATAAGGGCCGTTTAAAAGGGCGCTACCATAAACCTGTCTGATAGCTGTTATTATTTTTCTTTCACGTTCGGGCATTTTGTCTATATTTTTCCAGAAAGGTGCTGAAAGTGCACTTATTGCTGTTTTAATTGGAATATTATGGCGTCTTACAAGTAAATCGAACATGTAGGCGACAACTTCAGTATCCGTTTTCAGTTCCATTCTATAACCAAACGGCTCAAGGTAGCGTTTATTGATACCATAGGATGATATTTCGCCATTGTGAACAATTGACCAGTCCAAAAGACCAAATGGATGTGCACCTCCCCACCATCCTGGTGTATTGGTGGGAAATCTGCCATGTGCAGTCCATATATAAGCTTTGTATTCATCCAGATTATAAAAGGCTGCAATGTCTTCCGGATACCCGAGTCCCTTAAAAATCCCCATATTTTTTCCTGAAGATGCTACAAATGCCCCTTCTATTTTGGAGTTGATTTCCATTACTTTTTCAAAAACATATTCACTTTCTGAAACAAATTGGGTTCTATTTCCAGGTACATCTACAAAGTATCTCCAGAGTACGGGTGATTCTGTTATTGGGTTCATGCCATATTCGATGTTTATACCTGAGGTGTCTTCCTCATAAACTGCACCCGGTCTAGTTGGTATCTCTTCATCATGAACGATATAAAAATGGTCTTTCAGATAATTTTCAAAAACTCCCTTTGCTTCAAAACTGTTAAACATCATGTGAAAAGCATATTGCTCTGCATAACGTGGATAGATACCATAAGCTGCAAAACCGCCTCCCAATCCGTTTGAACGGTCATGCATTAGAGCTATCGACTTAGTAATAGCCCTTCCATCTATACGTTTACCGGATTCACTCATCATCGCTGAGATGGAACATCCAGAAGGTATATAGCAGCTGGACTTCATTAATTAATTCTACCTCTTTGTAATTTTTATTAGTTAAATTAATCAGTTTAACAAAATACAGTATTATTTTAAAATACCCACTGTAACTTTTATTGTTTCCAAACTCCCAGTTAAATTCTGGTAATGTTAGATGTTATTTGTTTTGGTTGTTTTGCTTTAAAGTAACCGGTAACCTATTGTTGACTTTATAATATATAAAAGTTTTTGTTTTAGAGGCTTTGACCAAAAACCCCTATATTTTTTGTGCAAAATAACTACTTTTTGTGTATTGCTATAAGGAATCAGGTTTCTTTTTGATGTACTATTTGCACAAAAAAATCGCCAAATGAATAACCCTGATACATAGCCTTCAAATCTAATTTTAGACCTGATAAAAAGTTTAGTCTGGTGTCATTTGACTCTAAATGATTATAATGACCTAATAAGGTCATCATGAACATCCTGCTCAATATAAGGATTCAAAAAATATTTTTTGTACTTCCCATTGCTTTCAAAAGTAATTATATCATCATTGTGGAATTTCTTAATATGCCAGTTTATGGTTCCTTTGCTCAATGAAAGTTTATGTGAAAGTTCCTGATTAGTTATACCGGGTTGTTCTTTTATCGATTTCAACAGCTGTTTACTTGTTTCATTTTTAAGATGTGGAATAATTGTTTTTTCGATATTATTGAAAGTATCTGAATTTTGGATAGCCAGTGTGTATTTGTCTGATTTTATCAACCTGATTTTTTCCATGGTTTCGAGCAGTCTTACATGATATCTCACGGTACCCCTGCTTATATCCAGATTACTTGATATGTCAGCTATACTACAACCAGGATTGTTAACTATATAATTATAGATTCTTTTGCGGTTCTTATTGCTGAACAGGTCTTTTATTATACTCAGTATAAACGGTAGCAGTTTAACTCCGCTCAAAAAAGTAATTATAACTCCCAATATATAAGACACCTGTACTCTCAGTGGTAATTCCCAAAATGTATGCGTTCCACCTGCACCACTGGTATCTACATTTTCGGATTTCTCAATTTCATCCTCGTCATAAGGTGTTACTTCATATCCTCCTTCTTCTGCAAGTGTTGAAGTGGAGAATATAAGAATAAAAATTAAAAACAGGATAATCTTTCGCATAGTATCATATCAGATTGTATAGTCTTCTGTACCATCAACCTGTTGTCCATACACTTCATATTCCCAACAACCAGAAGCCAATCCATTTGAATTATCAATTTTAAGATTTATCCTGCCGTCAACAGTCCCGTCATCACTGTCATAATAAGGTCCTAGTTTATGTCCATCAGCAGTATGAATAGTGAGTTTCAATGAATCATCCACGTCTCCCCAATTCAGGTCAACATTTAAAGCAGTAGAACCATCTTCTACATATTTGTAGTTCCAGTTAGTTTCTCCCTGTGAAATTGAATCAGAGATTGTCATAATACCTACATTGGTTTCGGTGTCCTCTGCTGGTGTAACAATATAACCATCTTCTTTTGTTATAATTGATTCATTATCTCCATTTGTCGTTGCAGTAGCAAACGATACAGTTAACAACAAGACGAATGTGAGTATACATATCTTCCTAAACAATTTCATCACTCCCGCAAATTAATCTGTTAATAAAACAAATAAAATTCACTTTATTTATTTTTTCTGACCATTCCATCAAACTGAGTATCTAATAGCTCGTAACAGTTTGACGGTTTGGTTATAAATTTTTTATAATGTAAAGCATTAGATTGGCATGTGAACATCAAATAAAGATGTTCAACAAAAGCCGATTTAAAAGGGGGAAAATATGAAAGCGAAGTTGAGTACATTGTTAATGGTAATGGTATTAATAAGTATGGCATTTGTACCAGTTACAAGTGCACAACCTGATGAACATTCCAAAGTTAAGTATAATGTAAGCAAAGATAAAGCTCTTGAACATGCACAAGCACATATGGTTGACTTAGTTGCAACAAATACACAAAAAGTTGAAAACTGGAAAGAAGCAACCATAAGTAATGATCCGCTAGAACTTTATGATATAAATGATAAAAAATTGTACTATCTTTTTTCGGTGTATAATGATACATCAATGGTAGGTAGAATAAAAGTAGCTGCAAATAAAACATTAGGACATTCTGTCAAAACATTTAATTTTGACCCTAAACCAATTGAAGCTGACAGAGCCAAAGATAAATCAATTGCAATAGCAAATAAAAAATATCCAAAAGGTGACATAAAGTCAACTAAAATGGTTGTGTACAGTTATCACAAAATAGGATCGATGACTTTAATAACAGATAAATCCACAGGAGATAAACATCGGATATTTGTGGATGCATATACACTTGATGTGATTTCTGATAAGACTCCTACTAAAACAGAATCTGAAGTTTGGTCAACGTATGGACAGATTCCAAAAGAAGATGTGGTCAAAAATGTAAACAAATGGTATGATAGTAATAATCTCACAAAAACCATAAAACAGGAGTTTGACACTAGAGGTATCGATATTAGTAAACCTATTTCTACGAATAATCTTAAAGAATCAATTTGTCACATCATCAGGTTTAACCGAACTTGATGTTCCACTTTATGGACAAGAAAAGGATTATTATTGTGCCCCAGCAAGTGGACAAATGATAGCATCATATTACAATAAAGACCAAACCCAAGACTATATTTATGGTATAATGGATGAAGGTGATGGAGGAGGGGTTAGTTATTCTTCCCAGGTGAATTATTACAGAGCTACAAACGGATGTGATAAACCAGGTTCTGACGATGTAGATCCATCTTTTGCGACTGTTGTATCTGAAATTGATGCTGGAAGACCTATGGTTAGTGGAATAGATACATCGTTGGGCAATCCTCATGTACGAGTCTGCCGAGGATATACAACTACAATGTATGGCCTAAGATACCTTTCTATAAATGATCCATGGCCAGTAGGTGATGGTGACCAATATTTAGAAAATTGGGGAACTACCAATCACGTAACTGATATAATTGTGAAAGATTGATATATTTAATCTTATTCATTTTTTTAGAATAGGGGTGTGTGATGAAAAAAGTCAAATCAAAAATTGTCAATATGCTATTATTGTTTCTTATACTTTCGATAGCTATGACAATATACCATATTGACTCAACTTATCTTAAACCAAATAAAATACCAGGGTACTATATTGCATTTGAAGA
>NZ_JAHENT010000062.1 GCF_018609725.1 Methanohalobium sp.
AGAAGAATTCCTTTATGGATATTTCCATTTATAAGATTGGCAATTATATCATTGCTATTACACTTGTACAAACAGATTCCAACTTTGTTTTTCAATATGCTATTATTAGTTAATTCATTTTTGTTTGAAAAACCTCCTTGGATACCAATTTTATTGTCTGAGATTTTATTAACTTTTAATTTATTGGATTGCGAAGAATGAATGTAAATACCATATTCATTATTAAAAAATTTGTTATTTTTTAGCAAATTGTTGTTTGAGTGATCTACCAGTATTCCATTATTACTATGATTTTGAATATTATTGGTAATTATATTGTTGTTTATAGACCTTTGTAAAAAAATACCATATCTGCTATTTGAACTTACAATATTGTTTATTACTCTATTATTTTCTGATTTTTTCAAATAAATACCATGGTTTTTGTTGGATTTCATAGTATTATTGACTAAGGTATTCCATTCTGATTTGAAAAAAGATACTCCATTGAAGTTTTTTGAAAAAATACTGTTACTGATATTACATTTTTCTACTTTATTAATATATACTCCTGATTGGTTCGTGTTTTTAACACCCATTATCTTAAATCCACTTATATTCACTTTGTCAGAATTAACCTGAATAACATTTTTTTCTGGTGTTTTGGATTGAATTACTGTATTTTCTGGGTTCTTGGATTTAGATTCTATGGATATCTCTTTATCAATAACTATATTTTCTACATATTTACCAGGATAAACAACAATATTATCCCCTGAATTAGCATCATCGACAGCTTTTTTTATGGAAGTATAGTTATTTCCTGTTTTGTCATCTACTATAATTGTATCAGCTGTTACAGAACCAGTTGAAATTAATACAAAAAGTAAAACAAAGTAAGCAAAATGTTTCATTTTCATGTTTTTCAGCCTCTCATTACATTTTCGAACTACTTAATTCTTTGAAAAAATGCAATAAAAAAGCAGTTAAGGATTTACCCATGTCGCCATTGCTCCTCCCCAATTTCCAAAGGCGATATGATGTGTATTTTCGTCCCATGTATCGTGTATGAAAATATAATCTTCTGTATTATCTGAATAACCAACACATGTAACGCTATGTTCACCATAAGATTGGGAATGACCACTACCTGTTCCACCGCTCAACATATTAATTACAAATGGTTCATCCGAGTTTACATTATTTATGATTTCATTCCATGATACATAATAATCGTTATTTGCATCAAAATTATTATAACCATGATTATCGCAAACTTCTTCGATTCCGTTGTCTATTTCAGTTGGCCAAGTTGTGCCTTCAGGCCAATTTGATGTACCCATAGTATTAGCTAATTCTTCTATCAAAGTTATTTCCTCAGGAAAACCAGGATAACCATTATTTTTCCAATACCCTAAAACCATTGCAGATGCTGTAGGTGAACAACCTTTATACCATTCGTATGCAGGTACTCCATCAATCCACCCTAGCTCACTAGATGATACTTTAGCTTTTGGTAAGCTTAATCCAGTACTCATTCTTTTCTCAATGGATTTCCACTGTCTGTGAGCTTCTTCTTTTTTCATTTTTTGCTGTCCTGAAGAATTAATTTCTTTAATAGGTTTTTTAACCTTTGATTTATTAGATTTAACAATCGCTGGTGTTGTCAAGTCTACCGTTACATTACTGACAACTTTGCCCTGTTTATTTTTTAAGGGATATTGAGCATAATAAAATGTTGCTCCTAAATAAAGTGGTTTTGCTTTTCCAATAGTTAGGTTATCTTTGTTAACATGCTCTTTTAATAAAGATTCAGTTTTGTTTTTAATTTTTGGAATAGTACTGGGTATTTTACCTTTTGAAAATTCAAGGACAGGATAGTTGTCTTTTGTTGCTGAAATTAGGATATACCCTGAGTATTCCCCGTTTACGGTGACATTAAATGCATAAGCAGATTTTTCACCTTTTAGGTTATAAAATATCTTTGATTTCTTTACGGTTGCATCATTCCAGTCTTGGAAATTTTCAACTTTTTCGGTCACATTTGGTACATATTGTACATAATAAGAAGCGACTGACCTAGCTTTTTCTAAACTAACGTTGTCCGTATTGTTAGAATATTGTGTTTCATTGGATATATTGTTTTGTCCACTTGCAGCTGGTACAAATGCCATACTTATCAGTACCATTACCATTAACAATGTACTCAACTTCGCTTTCATATTTTCCCCCTTTAATACGGCTTTTGTTGAACATCTTTATTTGATGCTCACATACCAGTCTAATGCATTCACATTATAAAAAAATTATAACCAAACCGTCAAACTGTCCTTTTGTTAAATTTAGAAATATAATTTAACAGAGTAAGATGAAACCAAAAATCTGTTCTGTATGTATTTTTATCCTTAATCATTAAATAATTGTTTTCAAGTTAGATTAAAAAATATCGTTTAGCCGGTAGCCTAGTTCCTTACCGTTTCTGACCATAAAGTCATCTATCCGACTATAAATTAAGGGGGTTTATGGTCAAAGCCCATAAAACCATAAACTTTATATCTTAAAAACACAAGTTGGTTATGCAGTAAACAGGCGTTGATGGTCTAGTGGCTATGACTGGGGCCTTCCAAGCCCCCAACCCGGGTTCAAATCCCGGTCAACGCATACTATTTCTGGTTAAATTACAATTATCATATCTACATATCCCTATATTATAATAGATAAGAAAAAAGTTTATCTCTTTTGTATGCAATATAGAGTTACAGGGGTGAGATTTTGCTATCAAAAATACCAATTGATCTCAATAAAGTACAGCTGGAAAACAAAGATAAGGAAATACTCAGAGCAGCGATAATTGCCGAACTGGATGCCATAAACCTTTATGAAGAAATGGCAGACCTTACAGATAATGATGAAATCAAATCTGTACTTCTTGATGTTGCTAAGGAAGAAAAAACCCATGTTGGTGAATTCCAGACAATGCTTTTAAAGTTTGATTCACAGCAGGTTGACGAATTGGAAGCCGGTAAAGAAGAAGTTGAAGAAGAATTGTCGAAGTAATGGCATTAACACTTCACAATTCACTTTTTTAATAAATACACTTTTTATTCATATTTTAAACATATAGTAAACCGTTTCGATGTAATAATTTTTATCAGGCGTTAACATAATGGTCGAACTATGTTAAAAGCGATAATTTTTGATTTTGATGGTGTACTTGCTGATTCCATGCCATATCATGCACAGGCATGGAAAATAGCATTTGAAAAAGCAGGGGTTGAAATAAACAAAGATGATATATATGAAATAGAAGGGTCGAACCATGTAGGGATAATCCAAATAATGTTTCAAAAAATGGGAAAATCCCCACAACCCCATCAGTTCGATGAAATCGCACAGGAAAAAAGGAAAATATTTTCACAAATCGCCAACCTGAAAAATTTTGAAGATATGGATAAATGCCTATCCCAGCTTAAAAATAAATTTAAACTCGCGGTAGTATCAGGAGCCGATAGGAACGCTGTTTTTAATATGGTAGGTCGGTTCTATCCAGATATATTTGATGTCATAGTAACAGGAGAAGATGTTGATGATGGCAAACCTTCTCCCGAACCTTACCTGAAAGCATTGGGAATGCTTAATGTAGAAAAGGATGAATGTATCGTTGTGGAAAATGCTCCATTGGGAGTTAATTCCGCGAAGAATGCAGGATTGTATTGCGTAGCTGTTCCAACCTATGTTGACCCTGAAAAACTAGATAAAGCTGATGTTGTGGTTGAAGACCATAGCGGTCTCAAAAAATTCCTGCAAAAAATATATTCAGGACAGGCATAAAACCATCAACAGACTGGAAATATAAGTGCAGGTTTTTTCCTGCACTTGACCCGCTGTATTTTACACCAGCCTTATTGTTTCAAGATTTGTAAGTGCACGTGTCTCGATTTTGTTTTTCTTGTAAATGGAACTTGCAAGGTCGATACAGAACTTTTCTTCACCGTGTTCAGTATAAACACGTTCCGGACGTGGTTTCATCTTTTTAACAAAATCCATTAATTGTTTCCTATCCGAATGTCCAGAGAATCCATCTACGACTTCAACATTCATATTTACATTAATTGTCTGTGTACCACCATTAGCAGACGAGGACATCGGGATTTCTTTCCAGCCTTTCTGGATGCGGCGTCCAAGTGTTCCGTCAGCCTGGTAACCTACAAATACAAGTGTATTGTTTTCATTTGATGCAAACGCTTTGAAGTATTCAAGGATTGGGCCAGCGTTCATCATACCAGCTGTTGCAAGTATCACACATGGATGGGGTTCATCAATGATTTTCTGGCGCAGTTCATTGGAGTCCACAGGTTTAAATGAATCCGACAGGAAGGGGTTCTGTCCTTTCTGGAAAATGGATTTTCTCAATTCATTGTTGAGATATTCTGGATAGGTGGCATGAATTGCAGTTGCTTCCCATATCATTCCGTCAAGATATATTGGCACATCATCAATCAAGCCCTTTCTTATAGCATCTTCAAGTACAATCATGACTTCCTGACTTCTACCTACTGCAAATGCAGGTATCAGCACAATTCCTTCTTTTTGAAGTGTATTTATAATAACCTGCTGGAGATGTTTTTCTGCATCTTTGAGGCTTGGCTGGACAGCGTTGCTACTACCATAAGTAGATTCTGTAACAACGGTTTCAACTCTCGGGAATTTATTTACTGCCGGATCAAACAATCTGGTACTGCCGTATTTGTAATCTCCTGTGAAAACTACATTGTGAAGACCATCTCCGATATGGAAGTGTGCTATTGCAGAACCAAGAATATGTCCAGAATTGTGGAAGGTGAGTTTTATATCAGGCGCAATATCGGTTACTTCTTCAAAGTCCAGTGTAATTGTATGCTTGAGAGCTTCTCGTACCTGTGAGGATTCATAAGGCACAATACGACCCTCTTTACCCGCTACATCGATGTAATCAAGCTGCAATAGTGCTGAAAGGTCTCGCGTAGGCAGAGTACAATATACCGGCCCTTGATAGCCATATTTGTACAAAAGCGGTATAAATCCAGAATGATCAAGGTGGGCATGTGTCAGTATAACAGCATCCAACTGACTGAGTGGATAAGCTTCGGGAACATAAAGGTAAGGTGTCATATTCTCATCAGAACCAATATTGACTCCACAATCAATCATTACTCTTGATTCAGGTGTAGAAAGGATAAAACAGCTTCTTCCTACTTCTTTACAGCCTCCAAGAGACGTAATCCTGACCCACTGGTCTTTTGTAGTAGTTTCCCTGTGAATTTGGCGTCCAACTGATTTTAAAATATCTTTTCTTTCTTTATGGTTGTTACGCATGAATTCACGGATATTTTTAACAGTCCGTGATTTAATTGGAGGAGCACGTACCACTTTGGGTGTCCAGCCTATTTCTTTTGTAATTTCCCTTAGGGTATCTCCCTGTTTACCGATTACCAATCCTGGCTTTTCGGCTTCTATTATTACTTCCCCCACATCAGGGTCAAAATGATAATTGGATATTGCCGCTTCTTCCGGGACAATATTTCCTATCTTATCCATTGATTCTTCAGGCGGAACAAGAACTTTTGGATCAGGCCTTACAACAATACGTGTTCTAAGGTCTTTTGCAAGGGTTCGTATGATATTACCATTGTCTGCAAACTTACGCGGTTCTTCGGTATAAACTACAAGTTGAGGACCTTCAAATTCAACAGTTGATATAGTAGTATCATTTGGCAACTTGCTTTCTATTTTCTTTTTTAAGTCCAGTAACATCTCTTCTATATCCATAGAAACAGCCTTCCTGTAAAAAATTGAGTAGAAAATATTAAAATTTCTACGGGTTAAATATTAAATTTAAATTTGGATATCAAAAATGTAAAAAACAAACAGAAGTTTTTGGTTTTAATACTTCTAATTAGTTAAGAGCAGCACGTTTATTATTGACCTCCTCTTCATCAAGCTGTTTATAACCGTCTTTAGTTATAACAACGACATCTATGCCATCACCTGATGCTGAATCCCGTTTCATGGCATTATGAAGGGCTCTGATTGCAAGTTCTGCACCTTCATCAGAAGTCATATCTTTATGATAACGGTCTTCGAGCAGACCATAGGTTATCGGAGATCCTGAACCAGTCGCAACGATATTTGTTTCTTCTATCCTCCCTCCCAGAGGGTCGAGTGAATACATGTTGGGTCCAGTTTTATCAACACCACCTACAATAAGCTGCACCATAAGTGGGAAATAACGCTGACCGCTTAACAGGTTGGATAAAAGTGTAGTAATTCCTTTTATAGTTATTGGTTCATTACGTCTCATCTTAAAGAGTTTGGATTCGACGCTTATGATGCGAACAATTTGCTGTGCATCCCCTACTGAACCCGCTGTTGTCATTCCTATCCTATCATCAATCTGATAGATTTTCTTTGCGGTTTTACTTGCAATGAAATTGCCCATTGTTGCTCTTCTTTCTGTTGCAAGAACTACCGCATCACTGCAGGCTATTCCAACAGTGGTTGTTCCTTTTAAATGTTGGTTATCACTACTCATTAGTATACCTCATAGTTTAAAAAAATGAAAAATTATGTTCTGAGGAGTATGTTTTTGGATTCTGATAAATCATTGGTAATTTTTCTATATAAGTTTTTCTGCACGAATAAACTTTCATTCAATAAACACCTATTTCATATGCAAGTTGTTTTACACGTTCTATAACACTTTCATCCAAATTTTTATCACTCATTTGTGATATATATTCATCCAGAGACCGTCTTTTTGTACCCTCTACAAGGTTATCAGCATGTGCTATTATTTTTTCCTCGATTGTAAAGGGAATGTAGTCATCATCCGGAAATCCCAGATTTTCTGCCTCTTTCGGAGTAAGACCTGCACCTATATGAGTTTTTATAATTCGCACAATTCTTGGGTCAAGACCAAGTGATTTTGCTATTTTTGCACCTTCCACTATGTGTTTAACCCCATGTGTACGTGAGCGCCCGATGTCATGGAGTAAACCACCGATTTCAACAAGTTCCATATCCACTGATTTACCGGTTTTTTTTAATTCCTTTGCAACCTCAACTGCAAACGATGAGACCGCCTTACAATGTTCAACAACATGCGGTTCACATCCCGTTTCCGACAGCAGATTTAAGGCTTTTGTTCGTGATAGCATGGTACTTATCCGCATTTTTTTAGTTTATTAAGTCTTGACCTGATATTTTCTATGGTTTTGGAATTATCCTGTGCTACAAGGTCTTCTCCACATAGTGGGCATAGAAAATGGTAATTTGTAGCTTCACTGAAAAGGAGACGTAAACACCCTTCAGGGCATTCAAAAAATACATTCCCCTCTTCAAATTCAAGACGCTGTTCAAGGTTTTGAATTAATTTCTTTCGCTCTTTTTCCAGCCGGTTTTCTATCCCGGATAAATCAAGACGCCAGAGATAAGTCAACCATCCACTGCTGGTATCACGTTCTCTCCTGCAAACCACTAGTTTATATTCATTCAGAATAAAAAGTGTACGCCTAACGATATTTAAAAGAACTCCTGTTTCTTCTGCAATCTTTTCATCGGTAACCTCTCCTTCAGGCATATTCTCAATCATTTTTAAGCCTTCGTCACCAACCAGCTGTTTCAGGTAACCTCGAATAACCGGGTCGTTTAAGTCTACCAAAAATCTTCACCTCAACAATAGCAATTAATATGAAATAAGTTAGGATTTTAATTTTGTGTTTAAGTTTGGTAAGGTTTTGTTTTCCTCTTTACCTTTACCATTTGTAAGACAGCGGATTTTTTCCGCGCTTGTTCTTAATTTTTCCATTACATCCCTTCTACTATGTCCTTTATGCACCACCGAAGTCAGTGGCTCATCTATACCTATATAATGTCCTACATCAGGAATATCTACAGTATTCTGGCCAATCAAACCATTTAAAATTTGTTTATTTATAAGCACATCGTTTTGCGAATAGACAACAGCTCTTGCTGCAAACTGTTTGACATCTGTTATTTCTGGAAAAATTCCAGAAAAGGATTTTACATGTGCATCAAACAGATTCATATCGGTAGCAAGCTCAACAGAATCCAGACTTCCCTGTAGCCTTGGGTTTATTTCCAATACAACTGGACCATTTTCAGTTATAATAAAATCAACGCCATTTGAACCTTTAAGGTCGTATTCAAGCATCAGTTGTTTTGAGATTTTATACATTTCGTCCTGATACAACGTTTCAAATGGTGTTATATTACCACAATAAGCAAACTCCGTATCTGTAAGCCAAGGTTCGCCTATTAACTGTTCATTTATAGCTATTGCATACGCACTATCTCCCGTGGAAACAACCGATACACTTGCAGGAATTCCTTCCTCAAATTTCTGGATTATCAAATCATCTAATGTCCATAAGGGATATGTTTTCAATAAATCATCAATTACCGATTCAAGTTCATCAAAAGATTCGACCTTTCTGTTGAACACCCCTCCACCAGCACATTTTGGTTTAACTATAACTGGATAATCATCAATATATTTTATTTCATTAGCCGAATAGGTAACAGGATGTGGAATATCCATTGATTCAAGTTTCCTGGCAAACCTGTACTTATCTGTAACGTCATCCATAATCTCTTGACTGTTGTTCAAAACTTTGGATGGTAATTGCTCCTGATTTATATATTCAAAACCTGAATCAAGGACAATAGCATCAAAATCGATTTCAAATTCTGATATCCATTCAACTATTTTTTTACAAGATATGCTTTTTATATCTTCTACATCATTGGATGGTATCTTTTTTGTTGAAACTGCAGATTCTTTAAGGTCAAAATCACAGAATACATCGATTGAATATACATTATACCCTGATTTATTTGCAGAGCATACTATATTCCGGGTATCGTATCCAATTATCAGAATGTTTTGTATATGATTAATATTCTGCTACTCCTCTTGATTTTGCTTGGTAATATTAATCAGACAGAACAAATAAACCGTCTTCTGTTTTTATTACAGGTATTTCGCTTTTATTGCCACTTTCAAAATTTACTGGTTTTTTAAGGGTTAACGTCTTATAAGTTTCAGGGTCAAGCACCATGATTTCGTTATCACCTTCTGATACAAGTACAGCTGTTATTGCATCATCCCTGCTTGCCACATGTACTGCTTTACTCATTTTATCCTGACATTCCACAAAACGTGTTCCGTTAGACAAATCATTACCAGAAACCCGGTTTCCTGAATTTTTGATTTCGATTACACGATCTTTGTATTCTATTATGTCTCCTGCCTTGAATTCAGGCAGACGCATGGAAAAAGTAACCCTGTATATTTCTTTGCCATCTTTTTGCCCAAATAACGTCGGAGATTCGGAGAATTTCCCACCAAGTTCAGATTCTATCTGCTTACATATTTGACGAGAAGTATTTGATGAGCCAATATAAAGATCAATTCCATGTTTTGATTCTACTGATTTACTTATAAAGGCAAACCTTTCACCTTTCTTATACATACGGTCTATTACATCATTTGCTATCCTTATGCAATTCTCTACCTCATTTTTATCAGGCACCCTGTTTGTACCTCTAATTTGTACTATGCCTTCAAAATAGCCCCCTGCTATTCGGCTGCATCTGTCACAGGATTCACGCCCTATACGCACTTCTGTTTCAACTTCTTGGTTGACAGGTACACCTTCCACACGTGCATCTACAATAACACGTACACGATACATATAAGATGTCAATTGCTGGGGTTCAAAATATATCTCAAGGTCACTGGCGTATTCATGAACCATTAATTCATCTTCAACCATTCTGACTACCATATCTCCGGTACTATCCACATCATCCCATACTCCATGATAATAAACCGAACCACATCTGGAACAAAATTTAACATGAATTACATGCGGAAGTCTGGCCAGTTGAAATTGTTCAAAAAAACAGTTTTTACAAACGTTTTCGTACAGCACATCAGTTTCATTTCCGCATTTGGGACATAAAATGAGACTCATCACTAAAAAATATGTAGTTGATTATATATAAATTTCACCCGGTGAATAATTACCAGAGTTGCCATTTATCATTTTTTACTTCTCCACCTTCAAGTATGTCCTCTTCAAATATTTCATTTTCTAAATCTTCAATACCCAGCACTCTTCGAAGCTGATATAAACAGTTCGCACAGATTAACCTTTTGCCTACAAGTTTACCTTCACAAATATTCTGACTTTCCTGGATATTCCCACCTACAGCTTCCGGGTCGTAACAATTAACTCCACAAAACATGCATTCCGGACTCATAATAATAAAACCCGACATCCCTGTATTTGTAAAGTAATTAAGGGTTGTTAAAATTTAAATCTTCTGCTAAATATCATATTATAACGATAGTTAATTTATCAAGTGAATTACTCCTCCCTTTTGGGAGGACCTTCCTGTTTCATAGTTTGTTCTAACGAACACAACTCCACAGGCTCTACCCCCTCATCCCGAAGGTGAAATTAAATTCTGTCTATCCAGTGCGAATTTTTTAATGTTGACTGATGCGTTGATGTTTCTATCATGTGTCGTTTTGCAGTCAGGACATTCCCATTCTCTATCTTTTAATTCCAAATCCTTATTATAATATCCGCATACATGACAGATTTTGCTTGATGGCTCGAATCGTCCTTTATATGTTATGTTAACTGTAATTCAAGTGTGTATATCGCGTTCATCTCCCAGCTTCGCAGGGAGCCTTCTACGATAGTTAGGGTGAACTACCGCTGAGCTAAAGACTCAGCGGCTTCGGAAGAAGTCTACCTTGAAAGTCTTATTCTTCCAGGGGAGTTCACATCCCCACTATCGGTTATCCCTGAAAG
>NZ_JAHENT010000063.1 GCF_018609725.1 Methanohalobium sp.
CTAAAGGTAGAGGCAGTTATAAGAGATGCAAACTGGACAAATATGGTTTCCCGAGAAAACCTGCACCAAGAATCAAATACATATTCGGTTTCCAGTCAGGAGACATCATAAAAGCGATAGTTGAAAATGGAAAGTATAAAGGCACCTGGAAAGGTGCAGTCGCATGCAGAAGCAGCGGATATTTCGACATCAAAAACGGTACTAAAAGGATTGCACAGGGTATAAACCACAAATATTTCAAACTCATACAGAGGTTCGATGGATATACCTATCAATTAGACAAACTAAACCTGATTACAAATATAAATACCGATGGTCGCAATTCCTCTCACTGCTGAATCAGTGGGCTTCCTTGCGACGCTTCTCGTGAACTCAAGGAAATCAAACAGGAACAGAATATCGGGAAACAGAATAATCAAAATTTCCTAATGATACCGTTTGCCAGATTCAAACAGAAATTAGCTTCCAAGTGTGAATATCACGGTATAAAGTATCACGAAGTAGATGAGGCATACACCAGTAAAGTTGATGCACTGGCTTTAGAACCCATCAAAAAACATAAAAAGTATCTTGGTAAAATACCGAAACGAGTTATATTCCAGTCATCAACAGGTAGACTGATCAATGCCGATATCAACGGTGCATTGAATATCTTGAGAAAGGTAATCGGCGATTCCCTTACAGGGATAGCTGATAATGGGGAAGTGAACTCCCCTGAGAGAATAAGGTTTTTCGGCAACACACGTCAGTAAAGCAAACTTCTTTCGAAGCTGCTGAGTCTTTAGCTCAGCGGTAGTTCACATAGCAACCTACTTATTATTATAAAACCTGAGATAGATATATGAAGAATACAGGACATCAGATACATCCTACAAAATGGATAAAGAACCAGAGAAGTGAGTCACTTGCAGGTAAAACGATTGTACTCGGTGTGACTGGGAGTATCGCGGCAGTGCGTGTTGTAGAGATGTCAAGGGATTTAATAAGAAATGGTGCTGATGTCTATGCAGTAACAACAGAAGCATCGGAATGGATAATCAATCCCTTTGCCCTTAATTATGCCACAGGAAATAATGTGATAACAGAACTCACTGGCGATGTGGAACATGTCAAATTCTGTGGTCTTAATGGATGTGCAGACCTTCTGGTTATAGTTCCAGCAACTGCTAATACTATTGGCAAAATAGCAGGAGGTATTGATGACACTCCTGTAACAACATTTGCAACAACTGCGCTTGGTTCAAATATACCTATTATGATAGTACCTGCAATGCATGAGTCCATGTATAACCATCCGGGAGTAGTAGAAAATATTGATAAATTAAAATCATGGGGTGTATCTTTTGTAGGACCATATTTTGAGGAAGGAGTGGCAAAAGTCGCTCCAAACGATACAGTGGAATTAAATGTAGAACGTGCAGCAGGAGATGGCGATCTTACAGGTATAAAAATTCTTATAACAGGTGGTGCCACAGCAGAATCTATAGATCCTATACGAATTCTTACTAACCGTTCATCAGGAAAAACTGGTATAGAACTTGCTCTGGAAGCTTATAGAAGAGGAGCTTATGTTACAATAGTTCATAGAAATCATCTTGATGTCCAAGGGATAAACGAAAAATATGTAGAAAGTGCTGACCAGATGATTGATGCTGTAATGGATGAACTTGATAACGGATACGATGCATTTATTAGTTCTGCAGCAATCTCGGATTATACACTGGATTACTCATCTCATAAAATAAAATCTGGCAATGACCAATTGTCACTTGTATTAAAACCTACAAGAAAATTGTTAAATGAGGTCAGGAAAGCTTATCCGAAACTTGTGATAACCGGTTTCAAGGCAGAGACCGGAATAAAAGTAGACGAGCTTATATCAAGGTCTCAAAAACTTCAGCAAGAACATGGAGTTGACCTTATGGTTGCAAATAATGTTGGATACAAGGGCATGGGAGACGACACCAATGAGGTATATATAATAGATTCAGACTCTGGAAAACCTGTTCATGTAAGCGGTTCTAAACGAGTTATTGCCAGCAAAGTTTTTGATAACTTGGCTGAAAAATTAAAGAGAGGAATTTTTTGATGTCGGAAAAATATACAGGAACAGGTTTTGCTCCTGCTCATATAACAGGTTTTTTTGAAATCCATAACCATAAAGATATGCAATATAAAGGTTCTACTGGTTGCGGACTGGTATTTGATCAGGGAGTTGAAGCTGATTTACAGGCAGGTGATACGCTCAAAAGAACTCGGGTTTTTTTAAATGGTTCACCAGTTCAGGTGGATGCCATTAACACAGCAATAGAAATGCTTACAGATTTGCCTGTTGCTGTAAATATCAAGACAAATATGCCATTAGGTTGTGGATTAGGATTATCAGGCGCAGGCGCATTGAGCGTAGCTTATGCGCTCAACCAAGCACTTTCTCTGAATTATACCTCCAAGCATCTTGCTGATATTGTACATCTGGCAGAAGTAAAAACGGTAAGTGGTTTGGGGGATGTTACGGCACAGTTATATAGAGGTGCAGTTATCAGAACAAAACCTGGTAAACCATCAAATGGAGAAGTGGATTTCATCCCTTCTGAAAAATTTATTGTGTATGTTGTAGTACTGGGAAATGTATCTACAAAATCGGTCATTGGAAATAGAGAAATGGTTGATAGGATAAATTCAGCGGGTGGAAAAGCTCACTCTTTAACCCTGAAACACCCTACAATCGATAATTTTATGGAGCAATCTAAAAACTTCACGATGGAAACTGGTCTTTTAAAGGATAGAGCAAAGGATTTAATTGAAGCTGTAGAATTTTCTGGCGGCAAAGCTTCCCAGGCAATGATAGGTGATACTGTATTCGCAATATCTGATGAAAAGACAAAAAACGAAGTGTACAAATCTATGTTAGAATTTGGTGAAGTTTTGGAATTAAATTCAGGTACAGGTTGTTACACAATTTAATCGTTTAAATTGAAGGTAAATATATGACACAAATTCCGCGTGACCATCCAAGATATAAATCACTCATAACACGTGAAATGGCTGTAGAGGGAGTGAAAAAAGGCATAACAAGCACACAGGGTTTAATTGCACAGGGTCGAGGCGAAGCATTCGATTACCTTATAGGAGAATACAGTACTGAATCGGCAAAGGAAGCGGAGAGGGTAGCAACAGCACATTTATTATTGGCTAAAAAACCTGTAATATCTATCAATGGCAATACTGCAGCACTTATTCCTGATGAAATGGTAGAATTGTCCGATATTATCAAAGCATTACTTGAAGTGAACCTTTTCCACAGGAGCATGGATAGAATCGACAGGATAATAGAACATATGGAATCACACGGTGCTGAAAATGTACTGGGGAGAAAGGGGGATTCAGTTCTTGATTTATCACATGATAGAAGAAAGGTAGACCATGAGGGTATATACAGTGCAGACGTAGTACTGGTACCACTGGAAGATGGAGACAGATGTGAAAAATTATCAGAAATAGACAAAGTGGTAATAGCAATTGACCTAAATCCATTATCCCGTACATCCCAATGCGCAGATATAACTATAGTGGATAACATAACCCGCGCTTTTGAAAATATGCTGCAATATGCCGATGAAATGAAAACTTTAAATTCTGATAAATTAAGAAAAATTGTAGATAGTTATGATAACAATCGAATTATCACTTCAGCGATTGATGAAATAATAACAAGGCTTAACAACCTTTCAAAAGAATCTGGTAATAAATGCTTATAAAATAAATTAGTTCTATTTCAAATTGTAACGGGGAGTAAATATGGCAGATATAATAATCAAAAACGGTTCTATCCTGACAATGGATTCTTATGAGTTAACACATGGAGTGGTTGTAATAGAAAACGGTATCATAACAGAAGTATCAGAATCCACTGAACAGTATGCAGACAAAATTATCGATGCAAAAGGCTCAGTTGTGATGCCGGGTTTTGTCAATACCCATACACATGCTGCGATGACATTATTCAGAGGTTATGCGGATGACATTCCGCTTGATGAATGGCTCAAGGATTACATCTGGCCTGCTGAGGAGCATTTAACAGATGAAGATGCGTATATAGGAACAAAACTTGCATGTCTGGAAATGATAAAATCAGGCACAACTTCATTTGCTGATATGTACATCCATATGAATGATGTTGCACAGGCGGTTAAAGATTCGGGTATGAGGGCTGCTCTTTCATATGGATTAATTGATTTGGGTGAAAATCGGTCTGCTGATGTAGAGTTATCCAAGGGAAAACAGTTTGTTCTTGACTGGAATGGAGAAGCAGAAGGTCGGATAATAACAATGTATGGACCACATGCCCCTTATACATGTTCTGAAGGTTTCTTGTCAAAATTAAAAAAAGAGTCAAATCACGACAATGTCGGCATCCATATCCATGTTCTTGAGACTGAGAGTGAATTAAATCAAATGAAACAGCATTATGGGATGTGTTCAGTCAACCTTTTGGACAGGCTTGGATTTTTAGGTCCAGATGTACTTGCAGCACATTGTGTCTGGTTGTCGGATGATGACATAGAAATACTTCGAGGA
>NZ_JAHENT010000064.1 GCF_018609725.1 Methanohalobium sp.
AAACAATACCTGATGGAATTTGATGATACACAAACAACTGGTTGAATTTAACAATGTCTTATATCAGGCAACTTGCTCAAAGCAATTGTACACTGAAAGCATTGTTTTTGTACACATCTAAATATGATTAACTACGTTAAAAGATTTATGATTAAAAAACAATAAACAACGGGGATGTTTCATCCAACGGTTAGAAGAGCCTGTCCGACAATTCGATACTGTCAATCTATTTTTATTTCTTATTTAAATAAATGTAGGTTAAAAATTAATTTATGTACCAATAGCATTTATCCAATAATCCAAAAACCAGTCACGGATGCTGTCACTTGATATAAGAGAAACAATCAGGACTGATAATTTATGTTACTTGGTAGGTCATTTTGTATAAGATACCCACTTTAACATTGATTGTCGGACGGCCTGTAGAAACCGTTGGCTTTCACGTACCCCTGTTGCCCCTCTTTCCTAATAGTTGTTTATTTTGATATGTTCTTTAATACCTCTTCTATATGAATACTTATTGATAGATGCTTATAATAAGGGTGTATGGGTTCCAAAAGAAATTGTCCAGTTAGAAAAAAGATAATGTATTCATCTAAAACTTAATTCAAAAAGAGATTGTTATAAAAGAGGTATTCAACTACCACTTGATATATCAATCAGCAATTGTGGTACCAAAGAATGATTATTGAAGAGATATTTTAACCTCCTCAATTAAACTTCTAACCACCTATTGAGCATTATAGGTTCTTGAAGGTTTGTGCTCTTCCAGGACCCACTGATATATATTCAACAGGCACACCCATAAGTTCTTCCAGGCGTTTAACATATTTTTGTGCTTCTTCTGGAAGATCTCCAAATTCTGTGACATGGGTGAGGTCCTGTTTCCATCCGGGTAACTCTTCATATACAGGCTCACATCTTGAAAGGTCAGATGTCAGATGTGGAGGGTATTCCATATATTCACCATCAAGTTTGTACCCTACACAGATTTTAATTGGGTCAAGTTCTGAAAGTACATCCAGTTTGGTTAGTGCTATACCAGTATAACCGTTTAAATTAATGGATTTTAATATAAGCGGTAAATCGATCCATCCACATCTTCGGGGCCTTCCAGTAGTAGTACCGAATTCACGACCTACATCTTGGAAATGTTTTCCCACTTCATCATTAAGTTCTGTCGGAAGCGGTCCTTCACCAACACGTGTTATATAGGATTTTACAATTCCCAGCACATTGGTTACCTTTGTAGGACCTACACCAATACTGGAACATGCAGAACCTGCTATGGTACTTGAAGATGTTACATATTTCTGGGTACCATGAATAACATCCAGATGAGTCCCCTGTGCACCTTCTGCCATGACACTTTTTCCGTCATCAATTGCCTTGTTCGCCTCATAGGATACATCCGCCATATATGGTTCCAGTTTTTTACCAAGTCTTACATATTTGTCAATCAATTCTTCATCCATTACAATGGACGAATCTCCTCCCAAAAATTTAATATCATTTTTCTTCTGGGGTGCAAGTTCTGAAAGTTTCTCCATAAGTTTGTTTTTATCTGTAAGGTCTGAAAACTGGATTTCATTCCTTGCTACTTTATCTACATAGGCAAAACCAATTCCACGTTTGGTGGTCCCTATTTTTTCAGTAAGTGCTGATTCACGCAGGTTGTCAAGTTCAATATGATAAGGCATTATAACACTGGTTTTTGAATCAACGCCAAGTTTTTCGGGTTCAACATTGCATCCGCTTTTTTCCAACATATCTATTTCATCAGCAAGAACTTCAGGATTTAGAACTACTCCCGGACCTATCAGAACTCTGGCATTATAAAGGAAACCAGATGGAATAAGATGGAGTTTATATACATCATCTCCAACTGTTACCGTGTGTCCTGCATTATCTCCTCCCTGAAAACGAACTATTATATCGTAATCTTTAGACATCAAATCGACAATTTTTCCTTTCCCTTCATCGCCAAACTGAGCACCTGTTAAAACCGTAAACATGGGAGTAGGATTTTAATTATAACCATAATAATGTTTTGATTTATAGCAGTAATCAAATCTATTCAATAACATATATATACTAATCTATGTGAACTACCTCGCCTAAAAGGGCGATGTTTTCTGCGAGTACCCATATCATCCCGGAGATGGTTGAGGATTCATCCTAATCAACAGGCCTGTTTGTCGCAGATTATCAGCGAATCGTCCGATGTAACCTGTATTGTGTGTACCGCGGTGTGTAATACAAATATTGTTGATTCCGATTATCATTTGAATATCAAGAATTTCTATAGAATCAAAAATAGCCAGTTAATCAGGTGGTATGAAACTGATTTCAGTTCAGTTTCACTGCGTTTCATGTGTAAAAACAGCATCAATGTCCTTCAGTTTCAGTGGTTTCAGGTATATATCCATACCCACAAACTCATACAACAAATATTTTGCAAAATTTATAATGTTAGTTAATAGCTGGATAAATTTAGTGTATTCCTTACTTTGAAAAATTTGCGATGATTAAACTATTTCATTAAATGGTATCGATATTACCCTGAAACACCTGAAACTATTATCCCCTGATAACGTTCATCAACTGAAACTTAGCTGAAACTTAACTGAATCCGCTGAAATTGGACTATTCTGATACCTTTCCTCTACTGAAACTAAAGGAATTATTAGAAATACAAAGCCTTTTCCTTGAAATATCTATTATTCGTGACAAGAACTGAATCTATACACCTGGATATGCTGACTGCTCTCCCACGACTGAACAGCCTGTCCGACAATTAATATTAAAATGGAACTCTTCTACAAAAGAACCTGCTAAGTAAGTGATATGATAAATCTATATTGTTTCTCTTATATCAGGTAATATTAGCCATACTTGGTTTTTGGATGATTGGATAAATTCCATTAATAAATAAAGTAATTTTTAACCTATATTTATTTAAATCATAAATAAAATAAATTAGTAATAATCGAATTGTCGGACAGCCTGTGAAGTCGTGGGGTTCACTTGGAACCATAAGAGCCTCAACCTTTAATGAGGTTGAGCATTTGCTGGTTCATAGACGGTACTTGCGAACTGATGCCGGGACCAGTCGTAGAGGTACCATCTCCACAGCCATTGATTCCCGCGAGCCCCACGGTATGCATTGTTGGATTAAAGTATGATGATTTTGTCATTATGTTGACTGCAGCATTGAGATATCTTCTCTGTCAATTTCTAATCCACAGTTACTGCAGTGGGACGTTCTGTCTTCTAATCTCATTTTCTCTTTCTTTTTAGTTCCGCAATGAGAACAGACCTGAGTAGTGTTATCAGGATTGACCTTGCCCACTATTTTACCTCTCTCAGCAGCTTTATAGGTCACGTGCTGAATCAACTTGTTCCATCCCACATCAGAGATTGATTTAGCTAATCTATTATTTTTGACAAGGTTCTTTATTTTCAAATTCTCAAATACTATCAGGTCGTATTTTTCGACCAACAGTTTGCTCAGGCAATGCGAGAATTTCTAATATAGAGTGTTCTGATTTTAAGAGCATGAGTGAACTCATGGGCTTTCTCTACCCCTTTACCCCGTTCATCGTAAAAGAATTTCAGGTTACTTCAGCATCATGAACATATTGGAAAATACTTTAGACAAAAACCCAAACGTTAAGAAAGAATGCAGGAGAATCTCAGCAAAATGTTCAACTCTAATACAGACAGTAATGATTTGAAAGATAGGTCGCATTCCTCACCCAGCTCGCGCAGGGTGTCCCTGCGACCTGTAGGATGAATGTATTCATCAAAATAACAGCAAAAGGGATAGAGGTTGTAGCTTTAAACCCAGTGAGTAAATCTCAAGAACATATTTGATAGTCTTTTTATAATTTATGATAACGTACATAACCAACTCAAACAATTTATATTCTTAAAAGCCTTGTACAGATATACGGTGATAACAATGGAACATATACAAAAACTAATTGAAAAATTGTCAAATGCACATGGAATATCGGGATCTGAAAACAATATCAGAAATATAATGGAAGAAGAAATCAGACCCTATGTAGACGACATCAGAACCGACAAAAACGGAAATCTTATAGCCACAAAAAAGGGCAGTGGACCTACCATAATGCTGGCTGCTCATATGGATGAAATTGGATTGATGGTTAAATACATCGATGACAACGGGTTTATAAGATTTGTTAAAGTCGGTGGATGGTTTGATCAAACACTTTACAATCAGCGTGTTGTAATAAACACTGAAAATGGTCCCATAAAAGGAGTCATCGGTGCCAAACCACCACATGTAATGAGCGACGAGGATAAGAAGAAACCGATAAAAGCAGAAGATATGTTTATAGACATCGGTGCCAAGGATAAAGAAGACGCAGAAAACCTTGGTGTACAAGTAGGGTCTACCATATCTCTTGACAGGGATTTTGAACCCCTTGCAAATGGGTTTATGACCGGGAAAGCCTTTGATAACAGAGCAGGCGTTGCCGTAGCCATTGAAATAATGAAACAACTTTCTAAAATGGATGTTGATATAAAGCCTACTATATATGCTGTAGGAACTGTTCAGGAAGAGGTCGGATTAAAAGGAGCTCGTACATCAGCATTCGGACTGAATCCAGACGCTGCCATAGCTCTTGATACTACTATACCCGGTGACCATCCCGGTATTGAGAAAAAGGATTCAGCCCTTGAAATAGGAGAAGGGTGTGTTATTACTGTAATGGACGCTGGTGGTCGAGGATTAATCGCTGACAAAAATATTGTAAAATGGCTAAAGGAAACCGGAGATGAAAACGACATACCGTATCAAATGGATGTTAGTGATGGCGGTACAACTGATGCAACTGCCATACATATTACAAGAGAAGGTATACCTTCAAGTACCATCAGCATTGCAACCAGATATATTCACTCACCGGTTGAACTCTTGAGTATAGACGACATGAAGTCTGCCGTAGACCTTGTAACCAAAGCAATTTTAAATACTGAAAAATATCTCTGAGCTTATATATTACTGATACTAATGGAAATACCATCGTTAAACATATCTAAGATAGATGTTAAATATATGCTGCATAAACAAATGTGAGGGATCATATTATTCGAAAATATTCGTTTTCTGGATACTACACTAAGAGATGGTGAACAAACACCCGGTGTAGCACTTACAACCGAAGATAAAGTATCAATAGCTCATAAACTGGATGAGCTTGGTATAGATATAATTGAAGCCGGTTCAGCAATAACTTCAGAAGGTGAACGCGAGTCTATAAAAGCAATCACTGCAGAAAATATCAATGCTGAAATCTGTAGTTATTGCCGTATCAAAAACTCTGATGTGGATTATGCGCTCGAATGTGGTGTTGATTCAATTCATCTGGTAGTTCCGGTATCTGACCTTCACATTACCGCCAAACTAAAAAAAGACCGGGATGATGTACGCCAGATAGCAAGTGAAGTTACTGAATATGCTAAAGACCACGGGCTTATTGTGGAACTCAGCGGAGAAGATGCATCCCGTGCAGACCATGAATTCCTGAAATCACTATATTCAGACGGTATTAGTGCAGGTGCAGACAGATTGTGCTATTGTGATACTGTTGGGATGCTTACTCCTGAAAAAACAAGAGAGATTTTTTCAGATATGTCATCTTCCCTTGATGCTCCTTTAAGCGTCCACTGTCATGATGATTTTGGACTTGCTGTAGCTAACAGTGTTGCTGCAATTAATGCAGGTGCTCGTGAGTGCCACATGACTGTCAATGGTATCGGCGAAAGAGCAGGAAACACTTCGCTTGAAGAAGTTATAATGATACTTGAATGGCTGTATAATCATGATACAGGTATTAAACTTGAAGAATTATACAAAACATCAAGAACTGTAAGCCGTTTGACAGGTCTTCCTGTTTCTGCTAATAAAGCTCTTGTTGGAGAGAATGCATTTACCCATGAAGCAGGAATCCATGTTCACGGTCTGCTGGCAAATACCTCTACCTATGAACCATTAAAACCAGAGACTATAGGTAGAGAGCGAAAAATTGTCATGGGTAAACATGCAGGTAAAAGTTCATTAAAACTTGCACTCAAAGAACTCGGACTTGAAGTTGATGAGTCCCAGCTTGACGAGATATTGAGTAGGGTCAAAGTACTAGCAGATAAAGGAAAAAGGGTTAGCGATGCAGATATCCAATCCATTGCTGAGACTGTTCTTGAAATTTACCGTGAACCAAAAGTCAAACTGGAAGAACTTACCGTCGTTTCCGGAAATACTGTCACACCCACCGCGTCCACCAAACTCAATGTCAATGGTCAGGATATAGTTGAAGCGGGTGTTGGAAACGGACCTGTAGATGCCGCCATCCAGGGAGTCCGAAAAGCCATTTCAGGTGTTGCAGACATACAACTTCAGGAATATCATGTGGATGCTATAACAGGTGGTACTGATGCACTTGTGGAAGTACTGGTTAAACTTTCAAAAGACGGAAAGATAATTACTTCCAGAGGAGCTCGCACTGATATCATAATGGCATCTGTTGAAGCTGTTTTAAACGGTATTAACTATTTATTGGATGAGTGAAGCTTATATGCTTCAGGTATATAAGTTGGCTCAACCAACACCAGATATTAAAGTTATCAATATTCATATCAATTACAAAATTATGGAGATGTAGCATGAAAGAGTCTACAGAAAAAATGACCGGTGCACGGGCTCTTATTGAATGTCTATATAAAGAAAATGTGGATACAATATTTGGGTATCCCGGAGGTGCTGTACTTCCTCTATATGATGAAATTTACAAATCGGATTTAAATCATATACTAACACGGCACGAACAATCAGCAGCCCATGCAGCAGATGGATATGCAAGAGCTACGGGTAAAACTGGTGTATGTGTTGCTACCTCGGGGCCCGGTGCAACCAATCTTGTAACAGGGATTGCAACCGCGTATATGGATTCAATCCCTATGGTTGCCATAACAGGACAAGTCCCCACTTTTATGATAGGTAATGATGCTTTCCAGGAAGCAAACATTACAGGTATCACATTGCCAATTACAAAACACAATTACCTTGTACAGGATGCAAATGATTTACCAAGAGTAATAAAAGAAGCATTCCATATTGCATCAACCGGGAGAAAAGGTCCTGTTCTAATCGATATACCAAAAGATGTTACCGCACAGGAAATATACTTCCATTACCCAGATAAAGTGGAACTGAGAGGATACAAACCCACTTATAAAGGTAACCTTCAGCAGGTTAAAAAAGCCTCCGAATATATAGAAAGGTCGAAAAAACCGGTAATATACGCAGGCGGAGGCATCATTAATTCCAATGCCAGTGATGAACTAAAAGAATTTGCCGAAAAAATCAATGCTCCAGTTACAACTACACTTACAGGTATCGGAAGTTTTCCTGACGACCATCCCCAGTATATAGGTATGCTTGGCATGCATGGAACAAAATATGCAAACTATGCAATACAAGAATCTGACCTTATAATCGCTGTTGGGGCAAGGTTTGATGACAGGGTCACAGGAAAAATTGCAGCATTTGCTCCAAATGCAGATATAATACATATCGACATAGACCCTGCAGAAATTTCAAAGAATATCAAGGTAAGTGTACCTATAGTAGGAGATGCTAAATGGATACTGAAATCATTGACTAAACAAGTCAGCACATGTGATTTTGGACCATGGCTTCAAAAAATCAATCAATGGAAAAAACAATATCCTCTGAAATACTTTGAAAATGAAGATGTGATAAAACCGCAGTATGTTATCGAGCAGATAAATGAAGCATGCGACGATGCCATAATTGTTACAGAAGTAGGGCAACACCAGATGTGGGCTTCGCAATACTTCAAATTTAAAGAGCCACGTACATTCATCACTTCCGGTGGTCTCGGAACTATGGGATATGGATTCCCTGCAGCTCTTGGTGCAAAAATAGGCAAGCCTGAAAAAGTGGTTTTTGATATTGCAGGGGATGGTTCTTTCCAGATGAACAGTCAGGAACTTGCGACAGCAGTACAGCATAATATTCCGGTTATTATCGCGGTAATTAACAACTGCTATCTGGGCATGGTCAGACAGTGGCAGGAGCTGTTCTTTGAACAGAGGTATTCATGTACATGTCTTGAAGAAAGTGTCGATTTTGTCAAGCTTGCCGAAGCCTATGGTGCACTGGGTCTGAGAGCTGAAAAACCGGATGAGGTAAGACCGGTGATCGATAAAGCACTCGAATCCGGAAGACCCACTGTTATCGACTTTATCGTAGAAAAAAGTGAAAATGTATCACCAATGGTGCCCGCAAGCGCTGCAATCAATGAAATACTGGATCTGGAGAGATAATAATGAAGCACACACTTGCAGTTCTGGTTGAGAACAAATACGGTGTCCTTGCACGAGTAGCAGGACTTTTCTCAAGACGAGGCTACAACATAGACAGCCTGGCGGTAGGAATTACCGATGACCCGGATATATCCCGGATGTCCATTGTAGTACACGGTGATGATTATGTACTGGAACAGGTAACCAAACAATTAAATAAACTGGTTGATGTTATAAGAGTTACCGATTTAGATGCAAAGGATTCGGTTGAACGAGAATTGGCACTTATAAAAGTGACAACCGATACCAAAACAAGACCTGAAATCATGCAGATAGTGGATGTTTTCAGAGCCCGTACAGTTGATGTTGCGGCAAAATCCATGACAATAGAGATTACTGGTAACGAGGATAAAATCAACGCAATAGAACAGCTTTTACGCCCATTTGGTATAAAAGAAATGGTAAGGACCGGTAAAATTGCGATGACAAGAGGAATTAAAAAATCCTGAAAAATTAAAATTACGTTTAATTATATTATACAAAACAAAAACAGAGGTAGTAAAAATGGTAGAGATGTATTATGATGATAATGCGAATATCGATGCATTAAAAGACAAAACAATTGCAGTTATAGGATACGGAAGTCAGGGTCATGCACAGGCACAGAATCTACATGACAGCGGATTGAATGTTATAATCGGTTTAAGAGAAGGAAGTTCTCGATGGAAACAAGCAGAGAACGACGGGCTTGAAGTAAAATCCATATCTGAAGCCGCAAAAGCTGCTGATGTAATACAGATACTTATGCCTGATGAAGTTCAGGCAAATGTTTATGAATCACATATCGAACCCGGAATAGAACCCGGGAACGCCATAGTTTTCTCACACGGTTTCAACATCCACTACAACCAGATTGTACCCTCAAAAGATATAGATGTCTATATGGTTGCTCCAAAAAGTCCGGGACATCTTGTTAGAAGAACCTTTGAAGAGGGCGCAGGTGTACCAGGCCTGATAGCTGTATATCAGGATGCCACTGGAGATGCGAAAAATCTGGCTCTTGCCCACGCAAAAGGTATAGGATGTACCAGAGCAGGAGTCCTTGAAACCAGTTTCCGGGAAGAAACCGAAACTGACCTTTTCGGGGAGCAGGTAGATCTTTGTGGAGGAGTGAGTACCCTTATAAAAACCGCATTTGAAACACTTGTTGACGCTGGATATCAGCCGGAAATGGCTTATTTTGAAACATTCCATGAACTGAAATTGATTGTTGACCTCATCTATGAAGGCGGTCTTGAAAAAATGTGGAGTTCGGTATCAAACACCGCTGAATATGGAGGGCTCACAGTAGGTCCAAAAATAATAAATGACCAATCAAGGGAAGCGATGTATGAAGCACTCGAAAGAATCCAGAGCGGTGAATTTGCCAGAGATTTTGTGCTTGAAAACCAGACAAACAGCCCCGTATTAAGTGCACTGGAGAAAAAAGAAAAAGAACACCTTGCTGAAAACGTAGGCAAAGAATTAAGATCCAAGATCCCTTGGCTTCAGGGATAAAATCTGGAATCCGTTCAATTAATGGGTTTTCCTGTTTGATAACAGGAAAATCTTTTGTTTTTATGGGCCAATTAACTGATTAAAGGGTGTCAACTTTGCATACATTAGATACAATAAAAGCCAGAAGAAGTATAAGGAAATTTGAAAATACTCCTGTTGAAAAAGAGGATATAGATACAATTCTGGATTCTGGTCGATGGGCTCCATCAGGATTAAACAACCAGCCTTGGAGATACATTGTTATACAGAACAAAGAAACTATAAAAAATCTATCTACATGTACCCACTACAGTGAAATTGTAGAAGGTGCACCTCTTTTAATTGTAGTATACCTCTATCATGAGGTCTTATACAACTATGTTAAAGATATACAGTCCATTGGTGCATCCATTGAAAACATGCTACTTGCATGTCATGAGCTGGGGCTGGGTGCTGTCTGGCTGGGAGAGATTCTAAACCAGGCTGAAAGCGTTAATGCCATACTGGAAACACCCGAATCTTTCGAACTCATGGCAGTAGTTGCCATAGGACATCCAGCAGAAAAGTCAACATCAGAGCGAAAAGAAATAAATGAACTTGTATATAGTGAAAAATTCAGTAACAGATGGATAGAAGAAAAAAGAGACGAAGAGTATTGATGGGGTATAGGAGGTAAGTTTTCTGGGATTATTAGCTTGATTAAAGGGTGTATGAAAAATCAAGCTTTTAAACTTTTTGATTTTTTCTTCGTCTCTATACGAACTATTTGTCAGTCAGTATATATAAGACCTTTGCTTAAATTACTCAATAAAAATAATTATATCAAAATTTTGTTACCCAGTAGAAGAATAATATCAAAGTTTGTTGATGCATTTCCTATTTACACAAAACTCCTTTGCTTCTTTTTCCTTTTCTTTTACACGTACAATATACCAGCCGCATTCACATGTATTATCAAGAATAGTCAATCTGCCTGATTTGGGAACAGACTGGGTATAACCACATTTATTGGTGCATCCAAGAAAACGTGAATCCTTGGTTTTTATCAAAAACATATACCCATCGCAATTGGGACACTGTCCAACAATTTCAGGTGGAAAACACTCATTTTCCATATCGCATTTGAAACATGGTCCTATACCAACAGCCCAATGATATTTGTTACCCACTTTGATTACAGCAGGTGCCCCTTTTTTACATTCACGACTTTTCATTATGTTCAAAGCACCCTTTTTGGGGAGTGGATAGGTATTTTTACATTCTGGATAACCTGTACATCCCACAAACCTGCCGTTATCCGTTGTTACTATTCGAAGAACACGATTGCATTCACTACATTTACCTATATAATTATCCGAATCTGCGACAACGCTTTCATCATAGATTGTACCGGCTATCTGTGATACCATCTCATCTTTATTGGAGGTTAGCTGGGAGTACATCTGTTTTATAAGTGCTGTTCCCTCATTAATTGCTCCATCGAGTGATTTTTTACCATCTTCTACATCCTGGATAAGCTGTTCTACACGTGCCCTGATTTCAGGTTTGACAATTAAAGGTACAGATTTATCCAGTGCTTCCATAAGGGTGAAACCTGTATCAAGGATGGATATGGATTTGCCTTTTGTTTCAAAATATCCTCGTTTTTTATTGGTTTCTATATGTGTAGGTGCTGTTGCTTTGGTACCAATTCCATTTTTATCCATAAGTGTCAGAAGTTCTGACTCTGTAAGGCGTTTTGGTGGACTAGTCTGGGATTTGGTATTTGTGATTTTATTAATCCTTAATTTTTCATTAATTTCTATTTCTGGAAGAATCTTGTCGTTTTTGGCTTCAAAAGGATATGCCCACATCCACCCTGATTCCTTTTTCACTGTACCTGTTGCATCGAATATTTCATCGTTGACAGAGATTTCAAGCCGGGTTTTTTCAAAAACAGCTGGTTGCAGCAGATTTGCAAGAAAATGCCTGACTATTAAGTCATACACATCCCAGCCTTTGGAATCGTTTACCGCGTTATTTATATCACCTTTATTCGCCGATTTTATAGGATGGATTGGTGGGTGGTCTTGTGCATCCTTTGTACCGTTTCTGGGATTGAAACCGTCTTCAGATTTTTTAAATACTTCAAGTGCAAGCTCTTTATGTGCTTTTTTTGTCAGCTCTGCAACACGGGATTTAAAATCAAAATCGTTTGCATATTTATTTGTTTCAGTCCTTGGATAGCTGGTAAACCCTGACAGATACAACTGTTCTGCAATTTCAAGTGCTCTGTCTGAATTAAGACCCAGAAATTTGGATGCACGTTTTAAAAATTCATTTGTATTTAACGGATAAGGCGGACTGGATTTAGTCTCTTTTACTTTTTTGTTGGTTATTATCCCGGTTTTACAAATTTTGATATTATTGTGAACCGTATCCGCCTTTTTTTTATCAAAAAATTTTCCTGACCTGTGAGTGCCCTGAAAATCTATGTCGTTGTGATTAAAAACTGCCTCTATTTTCCAGAAATCTCTGGGCTCAAAATCTTTAATTGCTTTTTCTCGTTCATAGACAAATCCGCATGTGGGTGTCTGGCAGGGTCCTATGGAAAGCACTCCTTTGGTTCTGGCTTTTTGCTGGACTGAAAGCGTGATATATCGGGTGAATGCGACACCCATTTTCAAATCCAGTATTTGTCGGGCTTTTGCTGAATTAGCCAGATTTACATCGGGTTCTAATGGATTCTGAAATGCTTTTTTTATTTCACCGGTGGAAAGGGATGAAAAGCGTGCCCGTTTGATTGGTGAATTACATACTTTTTCTGAAATTGATTTTGCTTCAAAACCAATATTTTCCCCTTCTCTGTCATAATCACATGCAAGGATAATCTCATCTGAATCCTTGGCTAAACGGGATATAGCATTGGCAAAAGCCTGTTTGGTTATAAATTGTTCAGGCATTGTGTCGATAAGTACACCCGGGTCAACATCTTTCCAGTTATTATATTCCTGTGGGTAGTCATAACTCATTATATGACCTGATAATCCCATGACTCGCCATTGTTTTCCATCCTTTTTAAATTCATAAACGTTTACACCCTCAAGTGTTGTACGTTCAAAATCACCCTCACTGAGAATACTGGCTATCTGGGCTGCAGCCTTGTTTTTTTCTGCAAAAGCAACTATACTCATTCTTATGTTACCTGTTAACGTTATCTTATTTACGATTTTTGAGAATTAGATGATTTAATTTCTTTGATTTTAAATATCACATATAAACTCGTTCCGGTAACTCATGATTAGGTATATGAAACATTATATTGATGTAAACATCCGGTACTGGATGAGAAGTTACAGAAGTTATATTTATACGTTGTGTGAACTACACCTGAGCTAAAGACTCAGATGTTTCCTGTTTCATACTTTTCCCTTATGGGAACAAGTCCACAGGATCTACCCCTCGTTCCGAAGGTGAAATTAGATTTTGCTTATCTAATGCAAATTTTTTAATATTTATTGATGCATTGATGTCTCTATCATGTGTCGTTTTGCAGCCAGGACATTCCCGTTCTCTGTCTTTAAGTTCCAAATCCTGATTGTAATATCCGCATACATGACAGATTTTACTTGATGGGTCAAATCGTCCTATCTTGATGATTTTTTTACCATACCATTCTGCTTTATATTCTAATTTCTGTAAAAAACTACTCCAAGAGGCATCAGTTATATGCTGTGCCAGATTATGATTTTTCAGCAGTCCTTTTACATTTTAACTTTCCAGAGCCCAGTTATATATGAACCTACAAGCTCCTATATGTTTTGCAATCAACTCTTGTTGAGTTTGGTTTGGATACATACGGTACTTGTAGGCTTTTAACATATTACAGTAATTATGATTTAACATTATTTATTTATATGCTATGATATAGATTAGACGGTATTCATCCCCGTGTTTCATTTCAAAGAAATGAAACTCGCATTAAATCTACGATTTGATGCAATGCTAAAGACACAATGGTTTTCTACCTTCAATCTTTATAAATACACTTAAAATATGGTTTCTTAATCTATTATTCATCAACATTCCCTTTATACTGGTTTATAGAATCAGCATAATAAATCATTTTTCTTTTTGCATCAATTGTGATGAAACATATATATTGGACTAAATCTTTATTTTGCAAATAAACCTAACAAGAGAGTAACAATGACATTAATGGAAGATGCTAAAAAAGGCATTATCACACCTTTAATAAAAAACGTGGCTGAAAAAGAAGGGATTGATTCTGAAACCGTGCGTTCATGTGTTGCAGAGGGACTGATAACCATTCCAAAAAACGTCAACAGCAGTTCTAACCTCTGTGGGATTGGAAAATACATGAGTACAAAAATAAACGCCAATATTGGTACATCCAGAGATTATGTAGATATCGATACCGAAGTAGAAAAAGCAAAATCTGCAGAAAGATACGGTGCCGATACCTTAATGGATTTGTCCACTGGAGGAGAACTTGACAAAATAAGGAAAAAAGTAATGGACTCTATAAACATGTCCTTTGGTACTGTCCCCATATATCAGGCTGCCTCATCACATAAATCTGTTGTAGATATGTCATCAGATGATATGTTCGATGCGGTTTTAAAGCATGCAAAAGGCGGTGTGGATTTTGTTACTATACATGCAGGAGCAAACCTGAATGCTCTTGAGCGACTCAGAAACAGTGACAGAATTACAGATGTTGTCAGCCGTGGTGGTGCTTTCACCATAGCATGGATGGTTCATAATGAACAGGAAAATCCATTTTACAGTGAATTTGACTATCTTTTAGAAATTGCTCATGAATATGACATGACATTGAGTCTTGGAGACGGTATGCGTCCAGGATGCATAAATGATGCTTCCGATGGACCAAAATTTATGGAGTTCATAACATTGGGAGAATTGATTAAAAAAGCTCGAAACCAGAATGTTCAGACGTTTGTTGAAGGTCCGGGACATGTACCAGTGGATGAAATTGAACTTAGTGTTCAGGGAATGAAAAAACTGTGCGACGGAGCTCCACTTTATCTTCTGGGACCTCTTGTAACTGATATTGCTCCCGGTTATGACCATATAACAGGTGCTATCGGCGGCACCATTGCTGGAATGTATGGGGCGGATTTTCTATGCATGACAACACCCTCAGAACATCTTGCACTGCCCTCTATTGAAGATATAAAGGAAGGAGCAATAGTTACAAGGATTGCTGCACATTCTGCTGACCTTCTTAAAGATGGACAAAAAGAACGTGCACGTAGTGTAGATACTGAAATGGCTTATGCACGTAAAAATCTGGATTGGAATACACAGTACAATCTGGCAATTGACAGTGAAAAAGCCCAGTCTATCAGAGAAAGCAGAGTGACCGAAAGCGATGCATGTTCCATGTGTGGAGACCTCTGCGCCATGGAAATTGTCAAAAAAGCTCTGGAAAAAGAAAAAAGCAATTAAAAACTCATAATATTACGCGTAATTGTACCGAAATTAATTAAAAAATTACAATAAAAGAGTTACAATTTAAATAGAATAAAATAATGTAATTTCAAAGGGGAGTAGTTTATGACCAATCAAAAGATAATATTTGTATATAATGCAGAAAGTGGAATGTTAAATACTTTATCTGACTATTTTCATAAAATGACGTCACCATCAACTTATCCATGCAACCTCTGTGCAATAACATTCGGAAACTTTGGTATGAAAAATGAATGGAAGGAATTTGTAAATAATCTGGATGTTCCTGTAGTGTTTTTACACAAAGATGAATTCTTAGATATTTATGGCATAAGCGATGCCAGTTTTCCCTGCGCCTATAAAATAAAAGATGAAAATTAGCCCGAGCTTTTTATTACATCAAAAGAAATCAACAGTTGCAAAACCCTTGAAGATTTGAAAAAACTTGTAATGGAAAAAGTGGAAAAACTGAAATAAAAAATTATATACTTATACCCTTATCTTTATTCTTCCTTAAAATCAAGAGCTACGGAGTTGAGACAGTAGCGTTTACCTGTGGGTTGTGGACCATCATTAAATACATGTCCCAGATGTCCTCCGCATCTACTACACATTACTTCGGTTCTTTCCATTGAAAAACTGTAATCAGTTTTTGTTTCTATTCTGTCTTCAGATATTGGATTCCAGAAACTGGGCCATCCGGTGCCTGAATCATATTTGGTTTCAGATGAAAACAGTTCCTGACCGCATCCAGCGCATCTGTAAATACCTTTTCTTTTATTCTGATAGTATTTTCCTGTAAACGGTGGTTCTGTTCCTTTCTCACGTAGTATATTATATTGTTCAGGAGTGAGTTCTTTTTTCCACTCCTCTTCGGATTTTTCAACCTTATGCACAATTTTCCCCCACTATAATTACGTTACCTGTTCAATATTACAATCTTAATGTTTGAACATGAATCAATTTCTAATAGAACAATATGTCTAATAATAATTAGCTTTTATGGAGAGAAGTATTAAATTATTATTTAGGGATTGGTTTTTCCCATCTACAAAAACAGATGGAACCTATAGAGCAGTACATACATAATTTCAACTTAAGCCTCTGGAACATGCCGTAACAGTAATTGCAACAATGAATGATAAGTCTGGATGTAGGGTGAAAACTCTGTAATGTGAGTTATATCAACATTTAAAACTATTTTTTAAAATTATGAATTTAAAGAAAAAACCAGAACACCTATATAAAATCATGAACACTTCAGGTTTAGAGTGTGGATTTGTATATACAGTTGATATGTTCAATGGTGATTAGCTACCCAGCCTGCGGTAAACCCAATTACACAGACTGGGCAGATAAGACCACTTTGACTACTTTCAACCACACATCTCCCTGATGGCTGAACCCCCACTCAACCATTAAACACGCTCGTCCACTACTTTAAACAGGTGTAGAGTTTTTCCCTCATTCTCTACATCTACTGTCTATCCTTTACTATAGGACTATAAATATTTATAACAAATGATGACAATATTTTTCTTGCGTT
>NZ_JAHENT010000065.1 GCF_018609725.1 Methanohalobium sp.
CTTACTTCTAACCTATCTCCCAAATTATCAGGGTCATATTCTGATACTGCGGTGGCATTATTTGTTTGGTTAAATGCCCAGTTATCGTTCCACTCCCCGGAATTCTTATTACCATCTACAGTTATTGCTGATACCGATGAAACTAAAAATAGCATCATCAATAAAGCAATAACTATGCAAAAACCTGTTTGTAATTTAATTTTCAATTCTATACCCCCTCTTTTAAAATACTTCAAAAATTTATTTATTTAAATAACTTTTATACAAATAAATATTAAAACAGGTAAGGATATATTATGTTAGGAAATTATAATTCTAAAAACAATACCTAATGGCAATTACTAAGGATAGTTACATTAAAAACTAAAACCAAGTATTTTACAAAATCATAAGTTATTTTAATCATACTGCCAATTAAAAACCATGATTGTCGGTGTATTGGGTCCTGCTGGGTCATATTCTGAAAAAGCAGCAAAAAAATGGTCAAAAAAACTGGAACATACTGATGTTCCTGTATTCAATTATTACGAAGATATAACTGATACTTTTTCAGCAATTGTGGACAAAACAATTGATTTTGGTGTTGTTCCGGTAGAAAACTCTATCGAAGGTTCTATAGGTATCACCCTCGACCAGTTATTTGAAAATGAAATAACAATCACAGGTGAAATAGTAGTGCCCATAGAACACTGTCTTTTATCAAAAGGTAGCTTATCAGATATAAAAATAATACTATCCCATCCTCAAGCACTTGCACAATGCCGTAATTTTTTAAAAACTCATTTTAAAAATATCGAACTTAGAACTACCGGAAGTACATCCCATGCTGCAAAGCTTGCAACTGAATTTGATGAAATGGCGGCAATTGCATCTCGCAGTTCTGCAGAAATGTATGGGTTAAAAATACTAATACCGAATATACAAGACCATAATGAAAATTATACCCGATTTCTTGTAATAAAATCAAAAAATAAAACATCCAATATTAAATCAAATCCAACAGTACATCTTTACAAAACATCCATTATAGTTTATCTGGACCAGAATCGTCCAGGTGCGTTGTATGAAATCCTTGAAGAATTTGCCAAAAAAGAAATAAACTTAACAAAAATCGAATCCCGACCTTCCAAAAAAGCACTTGGTGATTATCTATTCTATATTGATTTTGAAGGCAGTATCCAAGATGAAATTATAAAAGACGCACTGGATAACCTTGGTAGAAAAGTCAATATGTTGAAAAACCTAGGTTCATACCCAAAAGACAATTAAATCTGTAATACATCATAAACATTCTAAACAGATAAAGGATTTATTCATGGCGGAAAGTAATTTTAACATTGAATATTTTGTAGAAAAACATGAATCAAGATTAAAATGTTTTAGACGCCTTTACAGATTAATGGATTTTATAGCTATTTCTGTATTTTTATACACAATATTTGTGATTTTTAACATAGACACGATTTTTTCCAGCATCAAAAGCTTTGAACTCTACACAGGAAGGCAATTTCATTTTGCTGGTTTTTCTGTATTATTTGAAACAATCGGATTGATTATCATATCACTGACCATCGCTCTGATAATCTCTTTAATCATCCATAAATATAGCGATAAAACAAGTGCCATACAGATAATAGAATCCAAATATCCACAACTACGTGAACGTCTAAGAACTGCTTATGACAATCGTAACACCAGCAACATAATCGTAAATGACCTGATTAATTCAGTAATGGAATATGCAAAAAATGTTAAACCTTTGGATTTACTGAACAGAAAAAGGTTTGCTTCCAGTATCATGGCAGTTTTAGTTGCCGTTTCACTGTTTTCAGTTATAACAATCTATGACTATAATACAGATATCAAACCTGTTGACATGAGCAGAGATATTTTTGCTCCCGAAGACGATAATACATCAGATGAGCTTCCAGTCACAGACAATCAAGAAAACGATGACAAAAATCAGGAAAATGTTCAGGGGGAAACGTCAATAGTAGTAGTAGAAGGTGAAAAAATCGATTTGAAATTACCTCCCGGATCAGGCAAGGGATTTACAAACCAGCAGGAAGGAAATGATAACCAACCCTTTGAACCCTCATCCGCCTATGATATAAACGTTATTTCATCCAAAGCATACTATGAAAATTTACCTGAAGGATATCAGAGTGTAATTAAACAATATTTTGAAGAAATGGCAAAAAAATAATAAGTATAAATGTATAATTTTATGAAATCCAATAAAACGGAGATAATCGATGTGTCCCACTGCATCTAATAAAAACAATTTAACCGAAACTTATCAGAATATCGGTGAGACTTTCCAAAATATATTTGATGAAATCGGCAAAGTTATAGTAGGACAGAGAAATACAGTAGAACAAATAATTATAGCCATACTTTGCGATGGGCACGCACTGGTTGAAAGTAATCCTGGGCTTGGTAAAACACTTACCATTTCAACGATAGCAAAAGTTACTGAACTGGATTTCAGCAGAATACAGTGTACACCCGACCTTATGCCTGCCGATGTCACCGGTACCCACATAATTGAAGAAAGAGACGGAAAAAAGATGTTCAAATTTGAACAGGGTCCAGTTTTTGCAAATATTGTCCTTGCAGACGAGGTTAACCGTGCATCACCAAAAACTCAATCCGCTCTTCTTGAATCCATGCAGGAAAAACAAGTAACAGTAGGAAATGACACATATATCCTGGATAAGCCATTTTTTGTTCTTGCAACTCAGAACCCTATCGAAATGGAAGGTACGTATCCACTTCCTGAAGCTCAACTGGACAGATTCATGTTAAAAATTCTGGTTGATTACCCAACATTTGATGATGAACTCAATATTGTTAACAGGTACACTACTGCTAAATATCCACAAGTTAACAGGGTTATCGATAAAGACACCCTGCTTGAGCTGCAGAAATTGAGCAGAGAAATTCCAATCTCAGATGAATTGAAAACGAGAGTTATAAAAATTGTAATGACAACCCGTCAATGGGGCGAACATATAGAATATGGTGCTTCTCCAAGAGCATCCATTGGTTTGATACTGGCTTCAAAAGCCCGCGCTTTGATTCACGGGAGAAATTATGTAAGTCATGAAGATATAGAAACTATGGCTTATCCAATCCTGCGCCACAGAATAATTCTTACGTTCGAATCTGAAAGACGGGGTGTATCAAAAGACCAGGTAATAAAAAAGATACTGGAAAACGTAAAATAAAGTTACATATTTCACAAGTAAAATACAAGATCTTGAAATGGATGGGAAAAAACATTCAATAGACATTGATTTTTTCAGACAGCTTGACCGGTTTACCTTCATGGTAAGGAAAAGAGTATCAACAGCTTACGCAGGGAGCCGTCGTTCTATACACAGCGGACGTGGTATTGATACTGTTGGGTACAGGCAGTACTACCCAGGTGACGAGATAAGATCTATTGACTGGAATGTTTATGCCAGAACTGAAAAACTATATGTACGCCAGTATGAAGAGGAAAAATCACTTACCACACATATACTCCTTGATACCAGCAAAAGCATGGATTACAGGGGCAGCAACAATACTTCAAAATTTGAATATGGTGCTATGATAGCCGCAGGATTTGCGTATCTTGTTACAAAGGACAACGACAAATTTGCGATTTCAACGTTTTCTGAAAATGTGGATATAGCAAAACCCAAAAGAGGGAGAGAATATTTAATCAGAACTATTGATAGGTTGAGTGAAACTGAACTCGGTGGTCAGACATCAATAAGGGAAAGTATGATACAATATACACCCGCCATACGTTCCCGTTCACTGGTAGTAATCATCTCTGATTTTCTTGATGACCCCGAGTCAATAGAATCTGCGATATACCGTTTTTCATATCATGACCTTATACTTGTACAGGTTCTCGATAATACCGAAGTTGACCTACCTGTCTACGGAAACAGCAAATTGATAGATTTAGAAACAGAATCTGAATTGAAAACCTATATTAGTAAAAACTTTAAAGATGAGTATAAAAAACAACTTGAAAATCATACCAACAGTATCCGGGAAATATGTGACCATACAGGTGCTGATTTTTATACCTTTAATACTGACATCCCGATATTTGACGCTTTCTTCTATACAATCAGCAGGAGGCGGTGGTAATTCCTTTTGATAATTTGTTCGCTCTTACATCACTACTAAGTGTAATACCTCTGATTATATTATATCTTCTAAGACCAAAACCAAGAGTAGCAAGAATACCTTCATTGATGTTTTTGATGAAAGTTGAAAAAGAGAAAAAGAAAATATATTCATCTATCACCAGAATTATAAAAGATCCGTTATTTTTAATCCAATTATTCGTCCTAATATTTCTTTCAATTGGATCTGCAGGTCCTTTTTACACCTCTGAAGAACCATTAAGTAGCGAACATACTGTAATTGTCATTGATTCATCAGCAAGTATGCAGACAGATGGAAGATTTGATGATGCTATTTCTAAAGCAAAGAGCTATATAAGTCAGGAAAATACGGTTATAATTGCTGAAAATGTACCTGTTACTGCACTGGAAAACGCTGGTGCATCTGATGCCAGAAATTTGTTAGATAAACTTAACCCAAAGGCTACTGTTGCTGACCTTTCAAGTGCTATATCCAGCGGGATGAGAATACTTTCAAATCAAGGTGGAAGAATCGTAGTAATCTCAGATTTTACACACTGGCAGGGGCAGGATCCGGTGTCGACAAAAAAACTTGCTAAATCCTATGGATTAAATGTGGATTTTGTCAGGGTGGGAGAACCCAAAGACAATGTGGGAATAATTCATGGTAATGTGGAGACCGAAGGCAATTCCTATTCATACAGTTCCATTGTCAAAAATTACAACGATGTTTCCAAAAACGTTGACATCGCAGTAAGAAACAACGGCGAAATCACAAAAACTTTACAATTTGATATAAATGCAGGTTCTACAAAGCAATTCAAAGTAAGCAACCTTAAAAGAGGAATCACAAAAATACAGATAGAGGGACAGGACAGTTTAATGGTGGATAACACCGCCTATGTATCAGTTCCGGGTTTTTCAGACAATGATGTTTTGCTGGTTACAGATAAAGATAATACACCATCAGAAACTGCTCTTTCACTTATACCAAACATACAGGTTTCTGTTTCTGATAATATCCCAACCCGGATAAATAATTATGATGTAGTTGTATTGTCCAACAATGGGCGGTCATTCAATGATGACGAAATATCAAGACTTGAAACATATACAAACAATGGCGGTGAAATGGTATTTATTGCAGGTGAACAACTGGCTCCAGAAAATGCAAAAATAAGCCTGTTACAACTTCTCCCTGTCAAAACCCTTGGTATCACAGAAGCTTCTGATGGTGTCACATTAAAAGATGTGCAATCAACCCAGCTTACAAATGACCTTAAACTGGACGAAATTGCAGTATATAAATATCTGAACTCAACTCCAAGAAGCGATTCTACCACACTTATATCTACTGAAAACGATATCCCCATGCTAACTTACTGGACATCTGGTGAGGGGACTGTTGTTTATCTGGGACTTAACGATAAACTCGGAGAAAATGCATGGAGCAATTTCCACAATCTTCCGGAGTATCCTGTATTCTGGGTTAAATTAATCGGATGGCTAGGTGGAGCTGGAGATGTAGCTGACTACAACCTTGAGACCGGCACCATAACATCACTTTCACAAAGACAGACAATACAAACTCCTACCGGAAATCAGACAACAGAACGTGTACTGTACGATGAAGCCGGAGTTTACAGGGTAGCCGGTAAAACTATAGCTGTCAACCTTTTTGATGATAGAGAATCAGACACTACAATTGATGGTTCAGATGTTATAGAACGTGCATCTACCAACGGTGAACCTGATATTGTAAGGTCTGAAACCTATACTGCAGAAAATGACCTTGATATTTACCTGATTGCAGTCGCTCTTTTGCTGATAATAGCTGAAATATATATTATTAAAAAACGGGGTGAACTCTGATGGTATCCCTCCCTTTTATACCCCTATCTTTTGAACATCCTGAAATTATCCTACTTATAGTTCCTTTAATAATTGCAGCATTGTACCTTATCCATAAAGGAACAAATACACGAATAATAGAATCCAGAGTAATCATTATTTCCCTGCTTATTCTTGCACTGGCTTCTCCATATATTACGGTCAGCGAAACCAGAACCGATGAAAACCCCAACCTTGTTGTCATCTCTGACGAAACATCGAGCATGCAGTTGTTTGAAGATGGCACAGGAGAACGAATATATGAATCAATGGCTTCAAAAACTCCCACATCAATGGTACGTCTGACCGGTGAAAAAACAAATCTTGGAGATGCCATAATACAAAACTCAGGTGGAGACAACCAGATTGTTATTGTAACCGATGGAAACAACAATCACGGTGAAAGTCTGGAAAGTGCACTGGAATTTGCCGATAACACCGGGACAAATGTATATGCTGTTCAACCTGAACTTGAAACAAACGATTTGAGTGTTCAGATAAAAGGGGACAAAACAGTTGTTTTAAACAATGAAAACCAGTTTGAAATAGTCGTATCTCAAGCAATGGATAAAAAAATCAAATATGACCTTGAAGTTTACGCCAACGAAACGCTGATACGAAGCGGTACATTCACTCAGTCAGGACGTGAGAAAACAATAGATGTCAAATATACTTTTGAGTCACTCGGTGCAAACCATCTGAGAGCTGTAATAACACCACAGAGTGGAGATATTGACAGTGTTAACAACCGATTCTATAAATCCGTATATGTAATCTCTAAACCTAATATCCAGTTAACTGCCAATAATATCGATTCACCGCTATCCAGAATACTGTACGACCTTTATGATGTTACAGCCAGTAGCAACTTTTCAAATATTGAAAATAAAAAAGCAGTCATCCTTGATAACCAGCACATAAATACACTTTCACAAAATGAGGTAGAAAAACTTAAAAACTATGTCACAGACGGAAATGGGCTTGTTGTTGTTGGTGGTGACCAATCCTATAGTTTCGGTGGATATCTCAATTCATCATTTGAAGAACTCCTACCTGTAACTTCAAAACCAACAAAATGGACAGGAGGGAGAAACATTGTACTGGTACTGGATGTATCCCAGAGCACTGCTGCCCACGGTACCCAGAGCAATATTCTGGGAAATGCTGTTAACCTCATTCAAAACGAGAATCTAAGAGATGCTAATCTTGGAGTTATTGCTTTCGGTACTGAAGGAGAAGATGTATCAAACGGACTTGTGTATCTGGGTATCCCTTCAAACCGGGAACGTCTTGAAAATAAAATACGGAATCTTAAAACAGAAACCGATACTTCACTGAATTTGGGATTAAGTGTTTCACAGGAATGGCTTCAGGGTGAAACCGGCAAACTGGAAGTGATTGTTATATCAGATGGTGCCATTGGTTCATCCTATCAGAAAAGCCTTGATATCGCAAATGATATGAAAAAGAAAGGAGTAAATTTCTATTTTGTAAATATTGAACCAAGCGACCCGTCAATAGAAGGACGTTATGATAATAGAGGTGATCTTTATGCTAAAAGGTTTATAACCGAAATAGAAGGTACAACTGACACATATTTCCAGATTCAACGAGATCAGCGTGCCAACCTTGTTTTTGAGGATTCTGATATTCCGGATGATGAGGATATTTCCGATTCTGGTCCTTTCCCGGTTATTGAATACAATTCCAACCATTTTATAACCAGAGATATAAACATCACCGGCAATGTATCTGGTTATAATGATATAACTCCAAAAGCAGGTGCACAAAGGCTCGTAATTACCACAAACGGCAAACCAATAGTCACATCATGGAGGTTCGGACTCGGTAGAGTTGTGTCCTATACCACTGATAATGGTTATGGAAGTGGAAATCGATGGGCTTCACAGATGTATTCTGGTAACAACTCCAAACTTACATCCAAGATGGTTAACTGGGCTATCGGAAATCCACGTGCTGAAGAAGGAATCGTTCTTAATGCTCCTGATGGATGGTCAGGAACACCAGTTGAACTTTCATTAACAAGGTATGATGAGAGAGGATTACCTTCTCTACAGCTGGATGATAGAGATGAAAATATAGAACTTTCCGTGACTGGTGAAAATACATATGAAGGGTCTATAACCGTTGACAAAATAAGTATGCATGATATTTCTGGATATCCTGTTGCTGTAAATTATGCTCTGGAATATCGTGATGTCGGGTTTAATGAAAATCTACCCACACTAATCAAAACACATGGCGGAAAAATGTATAAAGAACAGGAGGCACGTGCATTGCTACTTGATGATGCAAAAGAAAGTGCCACAAAAACCGTCCAGACTCCATTTGATTTGAAAATGTACTTTATACTTACCGCTTTGGGTCTATTCCTGCTTGAAATAGTACTCCGCAGAGTAAGAGAAATTCGGGAATATAAAAACACTGAAAATGAATAATTTTTAAAGAAAAAGTAGGGACGAGCGGGTTGGGGAGTGGGGTTTGTTGTGGGGGAGTGTGGTTGAAAAAAAGTCTTTTACCCGCTCGTTAATACAACAGTAGGGTATTCAACATATAAGTAGTTGTCCCCATTCGTTATAAAATATGATAGAAAAGACAGATTGGTTGAATAAAAATCCGCACACACTCTTATACCTTTGTAGGAATTTATAAATAAAAAAGAGAAGGGATTGTTTAGTACACTCTCTATAGGATTTTACTTCTGCTGTCTTCTCATAAACAGTACAAGTGCAATTCCAAGAACACCGACTAACAGGACTGGATTTGCTGTTGGCACTCCTGCCCAATGGTCATGGTCTTGAGATTGTGGCTCTGAAGGAACTGTGTCTTCATAGCAGGTTTCACCTACAGACCATCTATCCCAACCAGATGGAAAGTGTTGCTGGTCTGAGCTATCTGTACCATTATAATCAGCTTCAACATTCATTGCCCAACCGAATTTTTCACCTGTACCTCCAAGCATAGTTTTTGGAACTGTAATTATGAACTGTTTTCCATCACTGGATTTTTCTACGTTCATATTATCTGGAACATCCATTATTCCAGACCATCCATCATTATATTCTTTATAATGAGCCATATTTTCTGAATTCCATCCTACAAGGAATGAATCATTATTATCACATATTACAAGCTGTGCTCCTGACTCTGTCAGACCGGGCACGTCATCTAAATTTATAGTCCATTTAACATCATCATTGGCACTTTCCATGGTCATATTGATTCCAAATTTTTCATCCCCTGATGCTAATTTAAAATCACCCTCTGTCCATGAATCGGCTGAAGCACTTCCAACCATTGCAAATATTAAAAATATCGATGCAAATATCAGTATTTTTGATATTTTTCCTAATCCAGCTTTTATCATTTTACCATACCCCGATTTTTATTAAATCTTAGAATTGCATCTAAATACAATTCTAAACAACTTTAGATAATGATAGGACATAATCAGATAAAAATAGTTAAGAAACAATATTTCAAAAAAATAGTTCCTTGAATTAAAAAATTGAAAGAGCAAGTAGCTCTTTAAATCATGTTTTTATCCTTAAGCTCTTCGTAATGCCTTTTGGATTCATAATATACAGCCCCGATAGCCACCAATGTAGCCAGCAAATATACCACAATTCCAACCCACGGAATACTGCTCAAAATCATAAGTAAAAATAATCCTGCAGCCAGCATGATAGAAGGTCTTGATGACGATTTTCCGATTTTTGATGATAAATATTTTCCTATCCATAAACCTGTATACAATCGTGCTGCATAAAGACTGAATCCTATTATAAACAGCAGTACAATACCCAGTGGTATTCCTACAATCGTCATAAGCAGGATAATTGAGCCTACTAAACCTGCAATTATCAGCACAAAACCTATTCCAAGATTCTTCAGAGGATTGGTTTCGATGTTCTCCAGTATTGACATCGAACCACTTGGCCAGAGTTTTAATGCAACCATCCCGACTATAAGCAGTGCCAGGTATTTAATAATCCACCAGATTACAGATAAAAACCCGAAACCTTCAGCTGTACCTGTGCTTTCTTCAACAAAGTTTATGTCACCTCCAACTGTTCCTGATGATATCTCTGCTTCACTGGTACTTGTATAATTCAGATTTCCGCCTATATGTGTACCTGACAAAATCTCAAGGTTGTTTACCTCAACATCCACATTGCCACCAACATTACCATCAAGAGTGATAGTATCTGCACCACCCTTCATATCACCGTTTAATTCGCCCAGCATCCTAACTTGACTGGCACTGTATACCATATCCCCCTCGATTTTAGTATTACTGGAGACGATTAAATCTCCACCTGCCGCTATTAAATCATCACCTATATTCCCTTCTATCCTTAATGTGCCACCAGCAATGCGGACATCATCGTCCACATCTCCTTTTATAACCACTTCTCCACCTGCTGCAATCACATCACCGGTTACATCACCTGCTATTTCAACTCTTCCTCCTGCAGCAACCACATCACCCTGAACAGTATTCTGGATTACTACGTCACCACCAGCAATATAGAAATCATCTTCAATAATTCTGTCTACATTTACAGAACCATCAGATTCTATAAACTCATAAGCACTGGCAGATATACAAAAAACCGAAATCAAAACTAAAAACGTTACAAATACAGATAAGGGCTTCTTACAAAACACATAATCACCATATATAAATCTATAATAGCTATTTACCTGTATATCTACCTAAAAAATGAAAAATTAACTTAAGAATACCATGGCAGATGTTTATTATTTATTAATCATTTTTACAATTTCTCGACCAAACGCATAAAGGTCATTGGGATTTCTTGATGTTACAAGGTTTCCGTCAACAACCACTTCTTTATCTTCATAATTTGCACCGGATACTTTCAGGTCATCCCTTACCCCGATGTAGCATGTAGCTTTACGTCCTTTAACCACTCCCGCAGATATCAGAATCTGTGCTCCATGACAGATTGATGCTACAGGTTTATTTTTATCAAAGAAATGTTTTGTAATCTCAATCGCTTTTTCATCAAGACGAACTTTTTCCGGTGCTTTACCACCTGGTATAACAAGCATATCAAAGTCATCAGGATTTACTTCATCAAAAGTCAGGTCGACACCTGCAGGATAGCCATGTTTGCCTGTTATGGTTCCCTTCTCCATTGATACTATTTTAACATCAATTCCTTCTTCTTTAAGACGGTTGAGCGGATAGAATAACTCAAGGTCTTCAAAACCATCTGCACTTATTATTAACGCTTTCAAAACACAAACCCCCTGTAAACCTTACAGTATTTGGTTATTTGTAATTTGTTATATATTTAACTATTGAAATAGAAAATAAAAAACGGAATACCAGCCACCAAATTAAAAAAACAATTAATTATTCACATGTATCAAGCAGATGTCGTCTGTAATTACCACGTTCATCGCCAACATGAATAGGTTCTACATATACTTCTTTCCTTTTATTCTTACCTTGTGTTTCTTTATTTTCATTCTGTGACTGCTCTTCGTCTGACATGTTTTGATAACACCTCTATAAATAATATGTACTGGTCTGCATTAAAGATTACCCTGAATTAAATAAAAGGTACTATATAATTTGAAGTTAGATAAAATATCAGGTCTCCGTAGACTACTGTTGTTAAAAAACCAACAGTTATAGGTATCATAAACGGTAACCCCGGTGTTACCCAGATTCGTTTGCTGATTAAATTTTTATCAGCATAATTTCTCAGCTCTTCTATTGTTTCATAGTCTATCTTTTTTCCGCTTCTTGAAAAACCTGCCCTAATACCCTCATCAGTTTCTTCATATTCTTCCAGCAATCTGATGTAGTCCGGAATCGGTTCATACACAGATGTTTTGTATCCCAAAAACATATACCACGGTTTATTAAAAACTTCACTTAAGGGCTCTTTTATAAGATTGTAGAAAAACAATCCTACTGGAACGATTACTGTAAGGATTACTGCATTTGCGAACACACTAAACGCAAACAGATTTATTGTAGGTACAGGGTTTAGTGGTAGCGTATAACCAAATATATCAATTACAGGAAATGCCGGCATTATAATAGATATAATTATCATCAATTTTGCATCTGCACCACCAAATGCATTAAAAGATAAAAGGATGTACACAAAACCAAAAATAAAAACAAATGATATTAATAGGTGTACAAGATGCGAGAACCCGTAATTTATAAGGTCGTATATTACAAAAATCATACCGGGAGCTAGCATAAAAGACCAGAGTTTATTGGGCACTCTGCGTGTTTTAAGGTCTGAATAACACGAATAAAGAAGGAACGGCAGGAAAAAAAGGACTTTCAACAAACCTATCATATTACTGCTTCTCCCATTTGTTGAGTTGTGCTATATCTGATAATGTTCTACCCCGTTTCACTTCATCGTATAAACGCTGTTCTCCTTTTTCTATTTCTTTTGATCGTCGAGCGATTTCATAGGCACGTTCTTTGGGAACTACCACCACACCATTGTTATCTCCAACTATATAATCACCGGGCCTTACGTTTTGGCATCCACATGTTATTTCTGAATTAATCTCACCGAAACCTTTGGGGTCACCTGCGTTTGGTACTGTATTACCCGCAAAAATCGGCAAGCCTATATTTGTTATATCATCAACATCTCTTACTGCTCCATCAACAACGACACCTGCAATACCTTTATTCAGACAACTAAATGTCGCAAGACCGCCCCAGCAAGCTATATCCTTACTACCATTGTATATTACAATTACATCACCGGGTTTTGCAGTATCTATTGCCTGAACCGGTTTTGCCCAGTCACCTTCAAACGTCTGTACAGTTACCGCCTTCCCAACCATTTTTGTATCCTGTACAAGAGGTATTATTTTTCTCATCGCCCCCTTTCGATGCATGGCATCAGATATGTTAGGAGTAGAGGTATTTGTAAGAATTTCATAGATTTCATCATCAAGCGATTGTTTTGAAACCTGAAATTTTGAAGGAGAATCAACACCACTACGTATAGTTTTTGCCGCTCTGGAAACATTGTCAGAACGGGTTATGTTTCCACCCACTATAACAATGTCAGCCCCTGTGTTCACAATTTCTGAAGATGTTTGCTCATCAAGCCCTCCAGCAACTGCAACCGGTACGTTTACGGCATCAACTACGTCTTTAAGAAGGTGTATCGGGTCGTATCCCAGCATCTGCTGGTCGATACCGACATGGACATTTATATAATCGATACCCATCTTTTCTAGCTGCATTGCTCTTTCCACTGGGTCGTTTACCGACATTAAATCAGCCATCAGTTTGACTCCGTATTGGTGTGCAGACCGTACGGAATCATTTATTGTCGAATCATCAGATCCCCCGAGAATCATCACTATGTCTGCACCTGATTTTGCTGCCATTTCAACCTCTATTGACCCGGTGTCTATTGTTTTCATATCTGCAAGAACTGTATAACCGGGAAACTCTTTTCTGATTCTACGGATTGCAGACATACCTTCACTTTTGATAAGAGGTGTACCTACTTCTATCCAATCCACACCGCCTTCTAATGCTTCTTTTGCTATCTGTACTGCACGGTCGATTTCCAGTAGATCAAGGGCAACCTGAACAATCGTTTTGATAAAATCACCTGTGTGGGTTATAATTATTATCTTTGTGTAATAAATTAACTACCTATAAAAGGGACAACAATCTCGATTTACACTGATGGGATACTTTTCTCATTCCTGAAAACTCTGATTTTTTGAAATGATGTAGATTTAGGTAAAGAGTTTAGTGAACTAGACCACATAAAGTTATGTTTTAAATAATAAATTGTAGATTACTTAATTAATTGTTTTGGTTCTGTTATTATTGATTTTTGTTCAACTATTTTAAAGCTTTCAAAATTAACTAACTTTACATAGAAAGAAAGAGAATAAACTATTTTTACTTATTATCATCTTCACAACATCTGGCAGAACCTTCTGAAAGCCTACAGCGTACACTTTAATCCATTTGCAGTGCTACCCGAAATCCAACCATAACAATTAAATGGGTAAAACCCAGCTGAAAATTTCATTTAATAGAGAAAATACCTAAAATTTTTATCGCTATACTCAATTTTAAATTAAATAGATAAGGAGATAAAATTATGAACAGGGCACAGATTGGAGTAATAGGTGCTGGTGATTGTGATGCAAGAACTCTTGAACTTGCTGAAAATGTAGGGAAATGTATAGCCAGAAGAGATGGGATATTAATATGCGGTGCACTGGGCGGAGTTATGGAAGCTGCGTCCAAAGGTGCAAAAGAAGAAAACGGTACAACGCTGGGAATTCTTCCCGGTAAAAAACGAGATGAATCAAACCCCTACATAGATATTGCAGTTGTAAGCGATTTGGGAGAAGCAAGGAATGCTCTTATTGCAAGGTCATCTGATGTATTAATTGCTGTTTCCGGCGGATACGGGACCCTTTCTGAAATTGCCATGTCGCTTAAAATGGGAAAAAATGTAGTTGTACTGGAAAGTTATTGGGATATTGAAGGAACCTACAGAGTAGACAATCCAGAAGAAGCTGTGGATATGGCATTTGGATTTTTATAATTAACCAAATTATTTTGGTTCGGCAAAACTTAAATAGAATCAATTAAAGCAACAACTAATAAATAGAACATAGAAAATTATTATACACATAACAAAAAATTTAACTCGGGATTGTCGATGCACCTCATAATAGCAGAGAAACATATTGCAGCAAAGCGAATAGCAGCAATCCTTGCACCAAAGAAACCCAAAAAAGTACGTGTAAGTGGGGTTGACACGTATGAATACGAAGACGATGAAGATGATAAAATTGTCATGGGGTTGAGTGGGCATATTGTTGAACTTGATTTTCCAAAAGAATATAACAACTGGCAAAAGGTAAATGCAGAAGATTTGATTGATGCTGAACTTATTACAAAACCCACACAGGTAAAAATTGTAGCAGCACTCAAAAAATTGGGGAAAAAAGCCAGCAAGGTCACAATCGCGACTGACTATGATGGTGAAGGTGAGCTTATAGGTGTCGAAGCACTAGATATAATAAAAAAAGTAAATCAGGATATTCAGTTCGACCGGGTGAGGTACAGTGCTATCACCGAAAAGGAAATCAAAAACGCATTTTCAAATCCGGTTAATGTTGATTTTAACCTTGCAGATGCCGGTCATTCAAGACAAGTTATAGACCTTGTATGGGGTGCTTCACTTACACGTTATATATCACTCTCTGCAGGGCGACTTGGAAAAATGTTCTTGTCTGTAGGGAGAGTTCAGTCACCCACACTTGCTCTTATTGTGGACAGGGAAAAAGAAAGAGAAGCATTTGTACCTGACCCTTACTGGGAGATTTATGCCACCCTTGCAAATTCAAATGGAGAGGAGTTTGTAACCCAGCACAAAACCCAGAGGTTCTGGGATAAAAGCCAGGTCAATTCGGTAGTAGACAAACTTAAAGACTGCAAGACTGCGGAAGTTACCTCTGTTGAGAAGTCAACAAAACAAGATAAACCTCCATCACCATTTAATACAACCGAATTTATCAGCGCCGCGAACTCTATCGGATTTACAGCATCAAATGCAATGAGAATCGCAGAAACACTGTATACAAACGGGTATATATCCTACCCAAGAACCGATAATACCGTCTATCCCGATTCACTCGATTTGCGCAATTTAATAGCAATGTTCAAATCCGGTCAGTTCAAACAGTATGCACAGTATCTGCTGAATAAATCCAGTCTTGTACCAACACGCGGGAAAAAGGAAACCCAAGACCATCCACCAATTTATCCTACATCCGCCGCCAAAAAATCAGAAATTAATGAAGATGAGTGGAAAATCTACGAGATGGTTGTAAGAAGGTTTTTTGCAACATTTGCCGATCCTGCAAAATGGGAGACAATGAAAGTCAAGTTTGATATTGGCAGTGAAGAATTCAGAGCAAAAGGTGCCCGCCTTATAAGTCCAGGATGGAGATGGTTTTATCCCTATAACTCCCCAGAAGACAAAATATTGCCACCATTAAAAGAAGGGGAAGTTTTGACTGTCAAAAGCTCAAAAGTGGCTGACAAAGAGACACAACCTCCCGGAAGATATGGACAGGGACGTCTTGTCAGAATAATGGAAGAACTTGGCCTTGGAACAAAAGCTACAAGACATGAAATTATCAGCAAATTGTTTTCAAGAGCCTATGTGCATAGCAACCCTCTCCAGCCCACAAAAACCGCTTTTGCTGTTATAGATGCTCTTGAGAATTATGCTCCCACAATAACCAAACATGAAATGACAAGTAAACTGGAAGAAGACATGGAAAAAATCTCAGAAGGAAAAATCAAAGAAGATGAAGTCTTAAAAGAATCAAGGGATATGTTAAAATCCATGTTTTCAGAACTTGAAAGTAACAGAGATAATATAACCCAATCACTAAGAAATGGACTTAGAGAAGACAAAGTTATAGGCACCTGTCCTGAATGCGAATCCAGATTGATGGTCAGGCGTTCTAAAAGAGGTTCACGTTTTATAGGCTGTGATGGTTATCCGGATTGTACATTCTCACTACCACTTCCAAAAAGTGGTCAGATTATTGTAACGGATAAAGTATGTGAAGACCACGGAATCAATCACATAAGGGTTAACATACCGGGAAAACGTCCCTGGAATCTTGGTTGCCCGCATTGTAATTTTATAGAGTGGCAAAAAGAACAGGAGAACAACAAAAACAAACAAAAAGATACAGATTCTAAAACTCCAAAATCCATAAAAGAAATCAACGGCATAGGTAAAGTAACTGCTGAGAAACTGGAAAATGCAGGGGTATCCAGTGTAGAAGAACTGGCAAATGCTGATGCAGTAGAGTTATCAAAACAGACCAACCTTTCTGTCAAAAAAATCAAAAACTGGCAAGAATATGCAGCCTAAATCAAAGAGGGTTGAAAATTGAAACTGGATTTTAGAGGCGGCTGTAGAGAAGTGGGACGCTCTGCAGTTTATCTTAATGATGAGATCTTAATCGATTACGGAATGAAACCGGGTGAAATTACACAGTATCCTCTGAACGACCTGCATCCAAAATCGGTGCTTGTCACACACGGACATCTGGACCATTGTGGAGCTCTTACAAATTTGATACATGATAATTCTGAAATTTTCATGACACCTCCAACTGCAGATTTTACAGAAATGCTTGCTGAGGATACTTTAAAAATCGCGGAAAATGAAAATATACCGCCAGCATATAACTTGGAAGATTTAAAATATTTCATGAACAGAACAAATAAAGTAGATACAGGGATGGAATTTTCAACAAATGGATATAAAGTCCAGTTCTACGATGCAGGTCACATTCCCGGTTCTTCATCTGTTTATATTGAAACAAAAGAAGGTGAAAGTATATGTTATACAGGAGATGTCAACACTATAGATACAAGGCTTTTATACGGTGCTGATCTATTCCCGGATGCTGACACTCTTATAATCGAAAGCACGTATTTTGGAGAAAATCACACACCCCGAAAAAAACTGGAATCCGAATTTATAGAATCCCTTAAAAGTACACTTGATATAGGCGGCAATGTTATAATTCCTGCATTTGCAATCGGTAGAACCCATGAAATACTTATGATGCTGGATTCATACGGTATTAATACTCATGTCGATGGTATGGGTCTTGATGCATACAGTATCATGAAAAAGTATCCAGACTACATAAAAAATATCAAACATCTCAAAAAAGCGTTCCGTGATGCTTCTGTTGTTAAAGGTAAAAAACGTAAAAAATTGCCAAGAGACTCCTCTGTTATTGTTACAACTGCGGGAATGTTAAATGGTGGACCAGTATTACAATATCTTGATAAAATTTACAAGGATCCAAAATCAAAGATTATGCTTACAGGATATCAGGTCGAGGGTACAAACGGCAGGTCTGCAATAGAGAACAGTTTTATTGAAAACAACGGAATCCGACAGAAATTGCAGACAGAAATTGAACAATATGATTTTTCAGCCCATTGTGGTGACAGAGAACTTAAACAACTGGTTAAAGATTTCTGTGACAGGGGAACTGAAAGAGTTATAACAATGCATGGTGACAATTCTGAAGGTTTTGCCAGATGGATTGAAAATGAAATCGGAGTAGAAACCTATGCCCCATCCAATGGTGACATTTATAAATTCTGATATTTTGAGGTTTCCGGATGATTACAAAACAAAAATCACAGATTATTGGTTTTATAACATTTTTAATCGTATATTTTGCAGGGGTCAATCTCTGGCTGATTTCTACTGGTTCTACCAGTTCTTTTATTTATGTTCCTGGAACTCTTATCGTAGGACTGGCTGGATACTGGATAGGTGGTTATGTATATACAGAATTCTTAAAAAAATAATCAATTACATCCATAACAGTTTCCATGTTAAAGACCACATTCAATACTTTGCAAAAATATATTTAAGTATCAGATACACAAATGGTTTTGTGTAAACCAATGGTATAATATTAAATTAATAATATAATATTGTATTAGGGCACATATATAAAGTATCAACTAAATTAAGGTTATATCGGGTAGAGGAAAGTTATAAAAAAATAACCCAATGCTAAAATTAAAAAACGGTAGTTGGATGGCCCCCACTCCTCAACCCGCGGATTAGCCCCCGCTTAAATCCGCTGGCTGGATGAACCGCTCCTCTACCCGCTTATTTGGATATTGTGAACCTTTTGTTCACAATACCAAATCTTACTATAAGAGTATAAATATATATAATAAACGTTGCTTAATTTTTCTCCGCGTTAAATATTACAAAAGCGTTAAAATTTTCAACGCCTATTTGAATTACATAACTATCCTAATTAACATTGCTCAGCAATCCAGTTCAGTAATTAATTTTCCAAAGGACTATTTCTACAAAGCAACAATATTAACCCTATACGGGGGACATGAGGTGAAATGGTCAAAGCTAAACACTACATAATCTCTTTTACGATTTTACTATTGATTTTGTTATCTATAGGCATTATATCAGGTATATATGAAGCCAAAAACTACCACCTTAACAATACAAATGAAGATTTCCTTCTAAAAGAAGAACAAATATCCTACCTTGAAAATAAAAAAGGAAACACTGCCTGTATAGAAGAAAAATGCAGCACTCCGCTTGTTAGTATACTGGAGAAAAAAAACAATTACAGCAACAATTATGTCTGTGTCTATATTTATTTTAAACAATCTGCAGATATTAAAACTATTGAACCCCATATAACTAACGTTACCAACAGAGATGAAAAAAACAACCTTATTGTCGGTTGGGTAAGTCTAAACAACCTAAAAAAATTGTCATCTATGGATACAGTATGTGCTATCAGGAAAGTCATACCTCCTGAAGTTAATACCGGTTCTATGACAAGCAGAGGAGACAGTATACATAACACAGATAGTGTCAGGGAAATGTATAACCAGTACGGTTCTGGCATTAAAATAGGAGTCATATCTGACAGTGTAGATGGGCTAAATGAATCCAAAAATTCAAAAAATTTGCCGGATGATGTTGTTGTATTGAGCGAATCCAGTGGAAGGGGAGAAGGAACTGCAATACTTGAAATCATTCATGATATGGTTCCTGAAGCAAAATTATATTTTCATGGTGCAGGGAACAATATTCTGGATTTTAATTATGCTGTTGACACTTTGGTAAACTCTGGTTGTAAAATTATAGTGGATGACATTGGCTGGAAAAGAGAACCTTTTTTTGAACACGGTATAGTTGCATCTCATGTAGCAAATGTTGTAGAAAGCAATGAGATATTATATGTTACTGCTGCCGGTAACGAAGGTAAAAACCATTATCAGGGAATTTACCAAGGGAATGCATTCAATTTTCACAACAAATCCCTTAAAATGAATATACTTCCAAATGAGAGCATTGACATTGTGTTACAATGGAACGACCGGTTCGGGTCATCCTCAAATGATTATGATTTGTACCTGTTCAGAACTGATAACAGGGATATTCTTGACAGAAGTATTGACACACAGAACGGAAATGATGACCCTCTTGAATATATCAATTATACAAATCCTACCGAATCAGAAATTGAAGCTGAAATTAATATAAGAAATTACAATGCTGAAGCCAGTAAAAGAATTCTGGAATTATACATATACACAGATAATAAAAAACCCAAATCTCATTCCCGAATTTTACCAAACAACATTGTCACCAGTGATTCTATTTACGGGCATCCTGCAATAAGGGATGTTGTTACTGTAGGAGCTATCAGTATAGATTCGGATATTGAACCTTTTTCATCTCAGGGTCCAGTTACCCATTATCATCCAGATTATGAGATGATATCCAAACCCGATGTTGTGGGTGTAAATGGCATTAACGTTTCAGGTGCAGGTGGTTTCTCCAAAAAATTTTACGGCACAAGTGCATCCGCACCTCATGTTGCCGCTGTTGCAGCACAATTATGGAGCAGTTTTCCATCGATGAAAGCTCAAGATATCCGCGAAGCTATATATTATTCAGCAGTGGATATGGGTGTAGAAAATTATGATTACACATATGGATATGGTCGTGTTGATGCCCTTAAAGCCTACAAATACCTCCTATCTATAAATAATTCGTCCGTTCAGAGAAAAACATATGATAATGATAAAGAATACAAAAAATTTGAAAAACAGGAAACATCCAACAAATCATCAATGAAATCACCCGCAGAGACACAATCCGGACAATCAGAAAATCAGGATCTTTCGCCTGAAGAAGTTGAAACTCCGGGATTTGGAGCTATTTATTTAACTGCTGGTTTGTTGATTGCCATATATTATGCGAAAAAAATGTTAAAATAGATTACTTTCAAGTTTTTCGCTTTACCATATTTTCAAGGTCGTATATTGTGTTGATATTTAAAAATGTTTCAAGTTCTGTATCCAGCTTTTTGATTTTTTCAATATTCACATATACTATATCATCCAGATGATACACTGGTGCAAGTACAAACCTGTCATTGCGTTTGATGGTTTTTTCTATTTCAAAAACCAGTGGATATACCCGATATACCGCATGAAGAGGTTCAAGATTTCCGTCATCCCATTGTGGTAGTGCTGCATCATGACCCTCTGCATATTCAAACAGCAAATCCACTACGTCTGTATTGATTAAAGGCATATCACAGGCAGCTGCAAATACATATTCACTTCTTGCCGCCTTGAAACCTTCCAGTATACCGGCAAGTGGACCTACGCCTTTATACTTGTCGGTAACAATAGTACGATTCCCCACATACTGTTTAAGTTTTTGTTTCTGTATTTCATCTCTTACAGAAATTATCACATCATCAACCGAATTCTCAAGAGTATCTATAATATGCTCTATAAGAGTATATTTACCAAAAGGAATCAAAGCCTTTTCCGCATATTCAAGTCTACTTCCTTCACCACCTGCAAGTATTAACCCTGAACGCATCATTGAACCGACCATACACATACATTATATACATTTTTTCTGTTAGAGAGATTTACAAAACAAAAATCTTTAAAACAGCAGATACCAATAACAAAACATGAAATTAGAACCAGAATCTGAAAGCATAGATGTATTCGCCAGAGAAATTTTAACAGCAGCAAGAACAGCTCCGAAAGCAAAGGGTCAGGACGACATAGTAACCGCTATGCTGAGTAATACAGATGTTGAAAAACTTGCTCTATCTATGGAAGAGATTGCAGAAACAAGAGATGAAAAATTCAGCTTTTTTAAAAGAGACGCACAGAATGTTAGAGATTCAGATGCTATTGTACTTATCGGGTTGAAATCCTCAAGAGGTCTCGACCTTGACTGTGGAGCCTGTGGATTCAGCACATGTGCAGAAATGTTACAGTATTTAAAAGAAGGTACCACTGGTAATGACTTTGAAGGTCCAAGATGTTCCATAAAATATGTTGACCTCGGGATTGCTGTAGGTGCTGCCACAGCCAAAGCCAAAGATTTGTGTATCGACAACAGGGTCATGTATACTATCGGTTCAGCTGCGAAAAAATCTGGTTTAATCGGTGCAGATATGGTATATGGTATACCTCTAAGCATTAAAGGAAGAAACATTTTCTTTGACAGATAATAAAAAAGGAGATTATATTAAACCTCTGCGACGTTCGCTCCTGTATTCATTAACAAGGTTTACAAACTCTTTTTCTTTTTCTTCCATGTATTTTTCTTTAGCAAATTCATTCCATCTGGAAATTGCGGATTCAAGTTCCTCAGGGTTAACTATTGCAAAATCATCAGCTCTTTGGATGGATACATCTTTTAAAATCGGGATGTTTTTTTCAAAAAATGCTTCATATGCCGCATGCGACAGGTCATCAGATATAATAACCGCTTTGATACCGGCATTAATCAACATTGATGCTGTTGATGCTCCTCCACCACTTGCATCTTCCAGATAAACAATATCTCCCGGTTTAAGCCCATAGAGTTGTTTTGTTTTTGAAATATCATCTTTTGTAAATGAATTTATAATTTTTACAGGTATACCTTCCCCTTTAATCTCCATCTTGCGTATTTGTTTGAGTTTATTAATCTGTGATTTCAATTTTTTAAGGGATTTATTCTTATTTTTTAGTTCGGATTTAAGCTTTGATATTTTATTATTACGAATCTTTATCTCTTTTTCTTTCTTTATTTCTTTGTTCCTTTCACTCATCAGATTATCAATTTTAAACTCAAGACTGGAGATTTTTTTATCCTTCTTCTTATTATCCTTCTTGAGTTGATCGATATAATCCTGCATGTGTTTAATTTGTGATTTCTGGCGATTGATAGTTTCAACCAGTTTCTGGTATTCTTCAGGTTTTTCCTCTTCAACAGAAGGCTGCGGTTTTTTAGCAGGTTCCTTTTTAGATTCTTCTTCTTTTTTGGATGATTTTACCTTTTCGATAGCATCCTCTATCGTGTCACCATACATGACATATAATTTTACCTGGTCTCTATCAATATTAGACGGAGACCTCTTTTCGACTTTGGAAAACACATTTTTGTAATTCCTGTAACTATAAAGAGCTGCTGCAAGTGCATCGCGTTCATGGTCATTGGAATACCCGTAGGGTTTAGATAATGCGATTTTCTCTTCTGATGAGAGCCTTGTGTCAGGTCTACCTTCTATCGCCTTGAAACTGCGGCGTATTTTTTCTACAGAATTTGGTGTGGGTATTACATCTGTTGCTATGATGACAGGTTTACCATATTCTGATACCAGTTTTACGACCTCATCATGAGATATACCCCGAAAACTTTTCAAATACAAAAGTTCTGCATCCAGTGAAAGAACTGCTATACCTACAGTTGTTCCCGGATCAATCCCAACAATGGTGTATTTCCTTTTCTGTTCATCATGCTTATCCAGAGGTATATACTTTATTTTATCCCGCTCAACACCTTTCACCTTCACCTGCACATCTCCCCCAACACCTGGACGCACAGGTACATCATCACGTCTTGCATAAACTGTGAACTCGCACCTTACATATCCACCATAACCCTTTGTTATTTTGGAGTCATAGGTATACCCTTTATCTTTGGAGAAATTTTTTAATGTGGAATCAATATCTCTGCATTTTTCTTTAACTGAACCGTGTACTTTTCTATGATAGCGGTTTTGACTCCATCCGCCTCTCCCAAGTGACCTTGCACGACTTACTTTTATTTTAGTAATATTTTCAAAAAGGGATACTTCAAAACCCACTCCCATTGCTGCAAGACGTGCACAGACTTCTGCTTCATCATTTGGGTTGAACTGATTAAGTTTAAGATTATTTTCGTTGGCAAGTCTGACAAGAGATTTAGGATGTATACCTCCGGTAACCTGCACAAGCCTGACATTTTTTGGCAGTCGTTCAAGGAATTGTATAAGATTTTTTTTATTTTCTGCAAGTTCAAAAACGTTGTCAAGAGCTATGATATCAGGACGGTCTTTGTGAACCATCCTCAGGATTTTATGTCTATGAACCATTGTATAATGGGTGATCTCCCCATCTTTTAGCACAGCAACAGAATACTTTGGCACTTCTTTCGCTTTAGGAGAACCTTTCGCTATATCAATACCGTATATTGTTACTGCATCAATATTATTTTCCATGATAACTATTTTTTTATTTTTCTGTGATGTATAAATTTATATCAATTATTCATTTTTGATATATTCTATGATATTATCTAGGTCTCTATTAACCTTATATTTTCGGTTGAAATAAGTCAACACATTGGAGACATCCCTTTTTAAAAGTTCAACAGCATGAGGATGTTCTGGAGTTATATATTGAGGCCAATCAATTATCTCCACTCCTTCTGGATGAACAAAAATATTGTACTCACTCAAATCTGCATGTATAATTCCCAGTGAATAGGCATTTTTTATCTGCTGTATTATTTCATCAAAAAACCTGTCAGGTTCAAGAAGTTTGGTCTTTGTGAGTTCACTACCTTTTGCAAAATGCATTACAACAGCATTCCTGTTCTGGTCGACCGGTTCAGGCACTGATACATCAGGATACAGGTTTGCTAATACTTCATATTCCCGTTTTGCAGAAAGACGGGACGCATAAACCCATGAATAATGTTCTCTGTCAACCAGATGGTCGCGTATCCTTTTAACGCTTTTGAAACTACTTATCCCTTCCCTATGGAATTTGATAACCACACTAATCGGTTCTTCTATCGCAAGTTCAGGTTCTTTTATCCCTTCATGAACAACCGATTCTTTACCATATCCAATTTCATCCCCTATTGCACTTATAGAACCTCTTTTAACCAGAGCATTGAGTGCAAGTGTATCATAACCGTTAAAATATATCTGATACCCTTCATAGGGAGTCCTAGTACCTATCACAACATCCTCCTTCACAAGATTATCCAGCCTGTAAAAAAGTTCATCAGATGGAATTTTTGTGTACTTGACAATTTCTTCTAAGGGCACCCATTTATAGTGCTTCATCCCTACTTCAATACCTGTCAGTATCCGTATGTCTTTGTTATCCAGTTTTTTGAAAAATTTCATTACATCATATATCATCAAATTCAAGTGGTGTTCATCATTAAAGATACTTTTTGGTTATGGAAAACCCGATTCAATATTCTGATAAGATTATTTTAAATAATATAATGAATAACCTTCTTTTGTAATATAGAGATATAGGGGTTAAGTGATGATAATTTATTGTTGATATATTTGCTACCATCTGGAGTATAATAGTTTTAGCATCAATTTTCTGGGTAATATATGATGTTTTAACCGCACTCCTAAATTTACATAAAATGATGTAAACTTAGGTGAGAAAGTATCATCTTTCTCGTTTAATTCGTTTGCATATTTATTTTCGAGTTATTGTATCTCCAATATGCAATATACAAAGGTTCTTTGAGATTACCTTTGTAGTCCGTGCCAGACAAAGGCATTTCTTTTTTAGCAATATTTACAGCGCTGTTTATATCTCTTGAAAGGGTTTGACCGCATTTTTTACAGGTAAAAATTCTTACATCTGGATCCTTCTTTTCTACGTCTCCACAAATACAGCATTTTTTTGTTGTATTTTTCTCATTAACTTTTTTGAATGTTTTACCTGATCTTTCACAAACCCATTCAATTGTTCCACGCAATTTTGCGATGAGAGTTTGATTTAATATAC
>NZ_JAHENT010000066.1 GCF_018609725.1 Methanohalobium sp.
AAAGTAGTCGGTGATTCCTTTTTTTTCAAAGGGATAACCGATAATGGGTGTGTGAACCATCCAAGAAGGACTTTGTAAATTGAAAATTTACAAATATCTTTAAATCTTTGATTTAAAGAGTAAGACTCTTCGGAGTAAACTCCTTCTGAAGCCACTTGGTCTTTAGCCAAGTGGTAGTTCACTAGAACTATATTAACAAAATGTTCTACATATTCTCATTTTATCTTATTATCGATAAGTATATGAGCAAAGAATATTCTTGAACAAACAAAAAGAGTTCAATAATCAAGCAAGCATATTAATTACATCAGGAGATTATCAATTATGGTCTCAGAAATTGAAAATAAAGTGAGGTCTGTCAAAAAATCGTCAGTAAAACTTGCCAGCATAGATACAGGTACTAAAAACAGGGCGCTTGAAGCAATGGCTGAAGCCCTTGATATCCATCGCAGTTTCATAATTCAGGAAAATTCCAAAGATCAGGAAGATGCGAAAAAATTACTGGAAGAAGGAAAACTGTCAAAAGCACTTGTTGACAGATTAAAAGTTGACAACAATAAAATCGATGGGATGATAGAAGGAATCAAGGACGTCATGCAACTGAATGACCCGGTGGGCGATACATTAAACTCAATCGAACTCGATGAGGGACTCGAACTTTACCAGGTAAGTTGCCCGATAGGTGTTATCGGTGTTATATTTGAATCACGTCCTGATGTTGTTCCACAGGTAATGTCACTGTGCCTTAAAAGTGGAAATGCTACAATCTTTAAAGGAGGAAGTGAAGCATCACATTCCAATAGAGCTATTTTTGATGTATTAACAGATTCTATAAAACACACTGAAACAGTACCTGAAGACGCTTTCCAGCTTATGGAAACCAGAGAAGAAGTAATGGATGTGCTCAAACAAGACCAGTACATCGACCTTCTGATACCCAGAGGTTCTAATACCTTTGTAAAATTCATACAGGACAATACAAGAATACCTGTGCTTGGTCACTCTGACGGAATATGTCATGCATTTGTGGATTCAAAAGCCAACCTTGATACTGCATATAATGTTTGTTATGATTCAAAAGTACAGTACCCGGCAGTATGCAACGCCATTGAAACATTACTTGTCCACACTGACATTGCTGGTGATTTTTTACCTGATATAGCAGATATGTATAACAAAGCAGGTGTAAAGCTTTGCTGTGATGAGGAATCCTATGAAATACTGGAGAATCTGGATACAATAAATGAAATATACAGAGCAACAGAAGAAGACTGGAGAACCGAATATAACGACCTTATACTTTCTATAAAAGTTGTTGATTCAATCGATAATGCTGTTGACCATATAAACAATTACGGTTCTCATCATACCGATGTAATAATTACAGATAATAAAGAAAACAAAAAACTGTTTTCAAGTTTGGTAGATTCTTCAAGCGTAATGATTAATGCATCAACACGGTTTGCTGATGGATTCAGGTATGGAAAAGGTGCAGAAGTAGGAATAAGCACCAATAAAATACATGCCCGCGGTCCGGTAGGCATGGAAGGACTTGTTATCTATAAGTATATCCTTATTGGAAACGGAGAAAAAGTAGATGATTATACAGGACAAAATGCCAGAAAATTTACCCATAATAATCTGGACAAAAAGTATCGCAATGTCCTATAACCTTAAATGATTTTGTAGAAGGGGATGCTTGTTGGTTAACAGAAAAAAATTATTCAGTGATGTTGAGAAGGTTGTAGTTAAGATTGGTACATCATCTATTAGTAATGATGACGGTACGCTAAACCATGACCTTATGGATAGAATTAGCTACCAGGTTTCTGAACTACACAATATGGGAAAAGAGGTTATAATTGTTAGTTCAGGATCTATAGGTGTAGGTGTAAGCCAACTTCATCTTGGTTCCAGACCGCGGGAAATCCCTGTTCGCCAGGCTGCTGCTGCAGTGGGACAGAGTGTCCTTATGCAAGAGTGGATAAAAGCTTTTCAAAAATACAATCTGAATGTTGCCCAGATTTTAATAACCTATGAATCCTTTTCTAACCGCCTTACATATCTGAACTTGAGAAACAGCATCTCTACATTGCTGAATTATGGTGTTATACCCATTATCAACGAAAATGACAGCACTTCTGTACATGAAATTGAGGCTACCTTTGGAGACAACGACAAATTGTCTGCTATGGTTTCCAGTAAAATGGAAGCCGATTTATTGATTATGCTTTCAGATATCGAAGGCTTGTATGATAAAAATCCGAAAAGAAATCATAACGCCAGATTGATGAAAACTGTGGAAGCGATTACACCTGAAATTGAAAGTTATGGAGGAGACCCTACCAGTTTGAAGGGTGTAGGCGGCATGCGGACCAAAATTGAAGCCGCTAAAATCTGCAGTATGTCCGGCTGCTATATGGTTATTGTAAATAGCAGTATCGATTATGTTGTATCAAAAGTATTTAATGGTGAAGAGATTGGAACATTGTTTCTTGCCAACCAGGATGTACATAAAAACAGGATTAGATGGATAATTCTGGCTAAATCCTCAGGAACGGTTGATATTGATTCTGGTGCAAAGGAAGCGATTAAAAATCACATGAGTCTACTGCCTTCAGGAGTTGTAGATGTTACAGGAGAATTTGATAGAGGAGATATTGTAGAACTTAAATGCAATGGAGAAGTATTCGCAAAGGGCATAACAGACTATACATCAGATGAACTAAAACAGATTAAAGGCAAACATACAGACATGATTGCAGATATTCTCGGCTACAAAAACTACGACCATGTAATCAAAAAAGAAAACATTGGTCTTTTCTAATAGTATATTACTGTAAGCATCCCTTTTTATTATTTTTTTAAAAAAGTTAGCCTGACTATATTAATTTTTATGGCTAAATCAAAAAATATATATCTAATTATAATTTATACGTTGAAAAGTGTAAATTATAATCATCATTATGAGAATGATAAGAAATAGCAGAAAAAGGAATCAGCAGCACAATCTATTTCATTGGATGCTGCTTTTTTTTAACAATGTCTGTTTGAAGTTTCAAACCTAAAAATGAGGTATAACATGGGATTGAATGACAAATCATTGAAATTTAAAGGAACAGTGTATATAATACTTCCACTGCTTTTAGTATTGGTTGCATCTGGAGCATTTATAGTTTCAGAAGTATATTCACAGCAAGAACATATGGCATACCAAGAAGCTAGTAAAATGGCATCTAATCAAGCAAATGACGTTAATGCTGATATGAAAGAATATTTAACAACCAGCAAACAATTCTCAAACGTTCTTTCTGAATACGAATCAGAAAACAGAGAAGAAGTTAACAATATGCTTGAAAATACTCTAACTGATAATTCCAAACTTTTAGGTACTTATGTAGCATATGAGAACAATGCTTTTGATAAGAATGGAAATCTCGATGCAAAAGGTACTACAGATAATGGCAGGTTTGCACCTTATTGGAATCGATTTGGAGGGTCTGTTTCAGTTGAACCACTACAAAATATCGACTCATCTAACTGGTATACTGTACCAAAAAACACTGAATCAACATTTGTTTCTGAACCATTGATGTATAACGGTAAATTAATGGTTAGTTTTGCATCGCCCATTATGAAAAATGGTGATTTTGTAGGCATAACTGGTGCAGATGTATCACTAAATTATCTTGACGGTATGATAAGCGATATACAGGTCTTTGATTCTGGTTATGCATTTCTGGTCAGTCAGGAAGGAGTCGTCATGACTCATCCTGAAAACAAAAATTGGATTGGTAAAAAGAACATTAAAAACATTGATGCTGATGGTTTTGACCAGATGGCAAAAGACATCAAGAACGGTAATGAAGACAGGATAAAAACTGTAGACCCAACTAATGATGAACGTTCAACACTATTCTATAGACCTGTAGAAACCGGTAATTTTGCAGTAGTTGTTTCGGCACCAGAAGATGAAATGCTATCAGGCGCAATAGCAGTGAAAAATGAAATTATCCTGATTTTTGCCGCATCCATAGCAATTCTTGGAGGAGTTGCATTTCTTATTGCACGTTCAATAGCAAACCCAATTGAAAAAATTGAGGGTGTAGCTGATAAAATATCAAATGGTGACCTTACTGCAAAAATCGATGACAGTTTGACCCAGAACAATGACGAAATAGGCAGTTTAGCCCAATCCTTTGATAAAATGTCCAGTAATCTTGCAGATCTGGTGAATAAGATAACTTTGGCTGCCGATAATACAGCATCAAAGGCACAGGAGTTGTCTGCCTCGTCTGAACAGATGACATCCACATCCAACCAGATAGCAGACACAGTAACAGAAATCTCAAACGGTGCACAGAACCAGTCTACAAAGATACAGGAAGTATCACGTGCAATGAACGACATGAACCAGAGCGTACAGGATGTCGCAAGTAACGCACAGAAGGCTTCCGAGGATGTTACTGGTGTCAGTGAAAAGACACAGAATGTTGGCGATAAATCACATGAGCTGTCTGTCAAGATGAACGATGTCCAGTCCGCCATGAACGA
>NZ_JAHENT010000067.1 GCF_018609725.1 Methanohalobium sp.
CGGATGTCCTTCACGAACTTGCTGTATACTAAATTAGCTGCGGCGTTTTTCAAGCTCATCAGCTATTTCTGATAGCTGTATATCATTTGCTACAAGCATTACAAGTAAATGGAATAACAAATCAGAGGATTCATAAACAATATCCTCACGGTTTTTATTTTTAACAGCAAGAACAGTTTCTACTGATTCTTCTCCTATTTTCTCAAGGATTTTATCTATCCCTTTATTATGGTTAAGGAGTGAACATACATAGGATTTTTCAACTGGATTGTTTTTGCGGTCCTGAATTACATCATAGATTTCATTCAATAACGATAAGTCAGCATCTGATTGAGACATATTATCCTCCAACAAAAAATAAGTTTTTGAGTTTATAACTCAAATTTTTCTGGGATCGGTAATTTTTCCGGTAAGAGCTGATGCAGCTGCAGTAGCCGGTGAACTCAGGTAAACAAATGATTCTGGACTGCCTTCCCGTCCCTTGAAATTGCGGTTAGATGTGGCAAGTCCTACTTCTCCATCACCGAGAAGACCGAATGAACCTCCCATACATGGACCGCAGCAAGGTGATTCTACAATTGCTCCTGCTTCCATAAATTGTTCAATATATCCGGCTTTTAAAAGTTTCATATATTCAGTTCTTGAAGCAGGGATTACTAGCAAACGAACGTTGTCTGCAACCTTTTTCCCATCCATTATTTTTGCAGCAATTTCAAGGTCTTCATAACGCCCGTTTGTACATGACCCGATAAATACCTGATCAAGTTCTGTACCTTCTACTTCGCTTATGGGTTTTACATTATCAACATTGTGTGGACATGCTACCTGTGGTTCAAGATTGGATACATCATATTTTCGAATTTCTGAATAATTCGCCCCATCATCTGATTTCCATTCAGAATCGAGTTTATAATCAGGAATACGTTCCTTGATGTAATCCTCGGTCACATTATCAGGTTCTATAATTCCTGCTTTTCCACCCATTTCAATTGCCATATTTGACATTGTCATACGTTCTGAGACCGACATACTTCGCACTGCCGACCCGCCGAATTCAGCGGTCTTGTACATAGCACAGTCTGCACCAACATCTCCTATCACATGAAGGATGACATCTTTTGAATATACATTATCAGGCAATTCTCCATCAATTTCAAATCGTATCGTTTCAGGCACCTTGAACCACAATTTTCCTGAAGCAAATACTGCCGCCATATCAGTAGAACCTACACCTGTAGAAAATGCGCCAATTGCACCATAAGCACATGTATGAGAATCCGAACCCACTACCAAGTCACCGGGTTTGATATGTCCTTTTTCAGGCATTACCTGATGACATATACCTTCATAGACATCATAATTAAGGATTCCCTGTTCTTTTGCAAACTCCCTGAGCATTATATGATTGGATGCTGCATTTAATGAGTCTGCAGGAACCTGATGATCAAAGATAACTACAATTTTATTCGGGTTCCATACCTTTGGATTTTCTTTATTTTCCATTATTTCATAGAAACCTTTTACTGCAAGGGGACCTGTGATATCATGAGTCATCGCACGGTCTATATCAGCAAATACAAAATCTCCTGCTTTTACATTCGTTCCTGAAGCTTTAGACATTATTTTTTCAGAAATTGTCATTGGTTGGCTATTGTCCGGCATGATAATCAGTACTGAATTTTATGATCAATATAGGATAAATTAAAAGTCAAAGTGAACCATCATATAAACTAATATAATTTATAATTAGCTATAGGATGGCTAATTTAACTGGATAAAACGTTTAACAGTCAATCTTCTGCTTCTTCCACTCCTACTGCACTCAATATCTTTTTCACAACCGCTTCATTGACCAGACGTAGAAGTGTCTGTCTATCTTTTGCTGCACTAAACACCCCAAGCGGAACCTGTGCTGCGGCTGCTGTTGCATGTCCTCCTGCTGATTGTTCTCCAAATGCTCTTTTCATGACATCTCCAAGATTGATTTTGATATCATTGCTTCGTCCTGAAAGGTAGATCTTATCCTTAGATACCCCAAAAACTATTGATGTGGATATGCCCTCAAGATTCAACAGATAATCAGCTGCCTGTGGTAATGTATCACGGTCTCTAACTGTTCCCACATTTGACAAAAGATAACTTCCAAAAACCTGTCTGTTTTTAATTGCTTCTCCAAATACTTCCAATGTTTCTGTTGCTATAGAAGGACGTTCAAGCTGTTCAAGGATTTCATGGTCTGCCAGAGGGTAAAGGAAAGAAGCCGCAGAAAGGTCGGCAGGGTCTGTATTTCTTTTGAAATCCTGTGTATCTGTCCTTATACCATATAACAGCGCTGTTGCAAGATTACTGGTTATATCAATATTTAATTCCTGTAGATATTTTGTAAGAATTGTTGCTGTTGCTCCTATATTGGGTCTAATATCAATATAATCGGCATCAATTTCTGCATCCTCTACAGGATGATGGTCGAGTACAATACCTACATGGGTATCTCGGTCAAGCATATTGTTAGATCCGGGCACTGCACAATCCACCAGTGCTATATTCTGGAAATCTGAAATATCTGTTTCTTCCATCCTATTTAGGTCAATATCCAGAAGATTTACAAAGGCTTTATTTTCCTGGTGTCCGATTTCACCATGATAAAATATAGTGCTTTCAATACCATAGGTTTTTGCTATTTCTTTAAGAGCCATCGCACTGGCAATAGCATCTGGGTCAGGATTATCATGAACCACGACACCAAGTTTTTTGTCGGCAATATCTTTCAGCCATCGTGTTAACTTGGGACCTCTGCGCGTGGATTCGGCACGTTCAAGAGTCCTTGCAAGTGATGTAGCTACCACCCTTGAGGGTATTATAACATAATCAGCACCTTTAGATTCCATCTCTTTTTTATTGATAACATCTGATGCCCGTGCCACACAATAAACATCAGGAGAGACCAACTTTTTGATATTTTCTATGGCTGATTTGTTGGATTCATTATCAGAACTTAATACAAGCACAGCTGTTAAATTTCTTACATTGATTTGGTTAAGAGTTTCAGCATTGCTTATGTCACCCTGTATTGCTTCATACTCTTCTTCTCTGAGAGTTTCAATTTTGGCAGGGTCTTTATCGACGATGACCAAATCTTTATCAAGTTCTCTAAGTTCCTTAGCTACGGCAAAACCAATACTCCCACTACCAAGGACGAGATAGGTTGGTTTTATTTTTGATTTGGCGGGTAAATATGAGGGATTAGTTTTAGTTTTAGTTTTGGTGGACGGGTTTGTAGCCTTTACGGTGGCCATAGTGCAGTACCTCCTTCGTAATATCAGGACACAATTGTTTATTAAGGAACTTTCGGTTAAATTCCTATTAAACCTTCCACTATTCACTCTTCTTAGATGTTAATCTGTGAAGTTGAATATCCCCTATATTAATAAAAGTAAAATTAACATCAGATGGATTTAAACTTTATGTATAAATATATAATATTTTAAATAATAACACATTAAAAACTGATCATTTTAACATCGATTATTTATCCATATTGATTTTTTATCAAAAAGACCATTCATTTTTTCAGAATCATTAAATAAATACACTACACCATATAATTAGAAAGTAACATAAACATAGGGTAATATATGAATAAATAAAATACGTGTTACCATGTACACAATAACAACATCACAGATGAATGCAATTGACAAAAATTGTGAATACTTTGGTTTAAGCACACTTCAACTTATGGAAAATGCAGGAGCGGGGATAGCAAAAGAAGTTAAAAACCTTATTAAAAGTGGTACAATAGTTGTTATTGCAGGTAGAGGAAACAATGGTGGAGATGCTTTTGTTGCAGCAAGACATCTGGCACAATATAGCAATTATAAAGTTAAAATCATATTATTGGGTCGCATTGATCAGATTAAAACCGAAGATGCAATTAAAAATTATCAGATTTTAAAACACAGTGCTATCACAGATATCTTCGAAGTCTCAGATTCTACCCAGATTTTAAATCTGGATTGGATTGATAACGCCGACTTGATAATAGATGCAATTCTTGGTACAGGTGTTAAAAGCAAAATACGGGAACCTGAATCCACTGCCATTGACATAATTAATAACTCTAAGGCAAAAGTGGTATCAGTTGATGTACCATCAGGTTTTGACCCTGACGGTGGTGATTGTGAAAAATCAGTATCCTCAGACGTTACACTTACATTTCACAGAATAAAACCTGGTCTTGAGTCAAAAGATATTAACAGATACGCAAAATCTGTCAAGGTTGTGGATATTGGGGTTTGTTCAGATGCTGAAAAAATTGTAGGGAGAGGGAATCTAGAAGTGTTGAAAAAGCGTTCTGAAAGCAGCCATAAAGGTAATTCAGGCAGGATACTGGTCATAGGTGGTGGAGCATATTCAGGCGCTCCCGGGCTTACTTCACTGGCTGCACTGAGAACAGGTGCTGATCTTGTTACAATTGCCACACCAAAAAATGTTGCAGATATTATAGCATCGTTTTCACCAAATCTAATAGTAGATTCACTTTCCAATGAGGTGCTTTGTTCTGAAGACATTCCCAAAATCAAAGATTTGGTTAAATCCCATGACGTAGTTATCATAGGGATGGGGATAGGACGGGATGATAGAAGCAAATCAGCAATTGAGAAAATAATCCCCTACTGTCAAAAAGTTGTTGTAGACGCTGACGGATTATACGGGGTTGATTATAACAGCATCAGTGAATCCGGTTGTGAAGTTATTATCACACCACATGCAGGTGAATTTTCATATCTCCAGAACAAAAACACACCCAAAGATAGGGATTCACGTGCCTGTGATGTCATGGATTTTTCAAAAAATAATCATCTGATAACAATATTAAAAGGTAAAGAAGACATCATATCTGATGGTAAAAGGATATTATACAACCAGACCGGAAATCCGGGTATGACTGTTGGAGGGACGGGTGATGTACTTGCAGGAATTACAGGAGCGCTTTTTGCAGTAAATTCTGCAATTGATGCTGCATCCTGTGGTGCATTTATAAACGGTGCCTCCGGTGACCTAGCATTCGAGGAAAAAGGTTACGGTTTACTTGCAACTGATATCATTGACAGAATTACAGACGTTATAAATATAGGTAAATAAAGGAGAGATTTGATGGTAAAAGATGAACGGACTATATATGTAGATATTGAAAGAAACAGAATACGCCTGGTAATCAGCCACGGAGAAGACGAACAAATTACTAAATTAAACCTTCATGAAGCAAGAGACCTCCTGGGAAAACTTGACGAAACCCTTGAAGATTATGAACAGCGGAAAAATGTACGGATTGACTAACACCTAATGGTGGTTGTTTGGCAAAAGAATTTACACATACTGTTGATGACAGAGTTCAGATGGTAGACACCAGTAAAAAGGATAGTGTATCACGCCAGGCGGTTGCTTCAGGAAAAATTATACTCACAGAAGATACAATCAACAATATACAATCCAGTTCCATAGAAAAAGGAAATGTACTGGCGACAGCACGAGTAGCAGCCATCATGGCTGCCAAAAAAACATCTGATACAATCCCTATGTGCCATCCCATTCCGATTACAGGTATAGACACCGATTTTGATATTAATAATAATTACATTACAGCAAGTGTCAAGATTAAATCGGTCGGAAAAACCGGTGTTGAAATGGAGGCACTTAACGGTGTTTCAACCGCTTTACTTACCATATGGGATATGGTAAAATCTGCTGAAAAGGATGAAACCGGTAATTACCCTCATACAAAAATCCAGGATATAGAAGTTATTGAGAAAACCAAATCAGAATCTATATAAAAATTAAAAATTAAAAATAAGTATTAAAAATAATTACTATTTCAATTAAAGGAAGAAGAGGTACAAAATTTGAAGATAATAGGAGGACCTGCATCCCAGCTACTTGCATCCCGGGTTGCAAGAGAACTGAACGATAAACCAGTAGTTTGTGAATTTGATAAATTCCCTGATGGAGAACAATATATACGAATACTGGATGGCGATATTGAAAATGAAAGAGTTACTATAATACAGTGTACATATACAGATTCTGATTTGATTTCCCTTTTACAATTAATCGATGCCTGTGAAGATGCAAAACAAATCAATGTGGTTATACCCTATTTAGGATACAGCAGACAGGATAAAAAGTTCAAAAATGGAGAAGCAATCAGTGCACGTGCAATCACCAGAACACTTACCGCAGACAATGTGTTTACTGTTAATGTTCATGAAAAAAGCATACTTGAATATATCGATGCAAACAACACCACTGACCTTGAAGCATCATACCTGATGGGCAACCACATCGAGTCACTTGATTTAAAAAACCCATTAATAGTAGCTCCTGATTCTGGTGCAATCTATCTTGCAGAAAATGCATCATCTAAAACCGGAATAGAATATGATTACCTTGAAAAAGAAAGGATATCAGGTGATGAAGTATCCATCAAAACAAAAAACATGGATATCACCGGAAGAGATGTGGTTTTGATTGACGATATGATTGCTACTGGAGGTACAATGGCTGAATCCATCAAAATACTGAAATCACAGGGTGCAAATGATGTGTATCTTGCATGTGTACATCCTGTACTGGCTAAAAATGCAGTTTTGCGTTTATTCAATGCTGGGGTTCGAGATATAATATCTACCGACACTATTGAAAAAGCTGAAAGTGCTGTCAGTGTCGCACCATTGATAGCGGATTCATTAAATAAAATATAATTAAGACATAATTTTATATATTTGCCCAAAATAAAAAGGAGAACAGATTGACCATGACATTGCCTGAAGTATGTCCAATGGATAAAAATTCCGAATGCAAAAAAGAGGACTGCCATCTGTACCACATAGACTGGCGTACCGGTGATGAGAATTGCACAATCGGTTATCGCTATACACATAGAGAAGGAAAAAGTTCCCAGTCTGTACAGGATAATTATGCTGATAATGTTCGTATGAAACTGGGCAAAAAAATAGATGAAACACCAGAAATCAGAGACCCAATAGAAGAAGAAAATCGTTTTTTTAAATCAGACTTTAATATCGGTGAAAATGCTGGACAAGTAGAAAAGGAAACTCATGATTCCAATAAAACTGAGTCTTCTAAGGTAAATGAAGTTGAAGAAATAAACGAAAGAGTTGTAACATCCGACAAAAATACAACTGTAATCCATTCCTACAACAGTAATGAAGAAGATGATTCAGAACCCGAAGACAAAAAATTCAGAAAAAATATAGACAAAGCAATGGAACTTGACCTACCTGAAAACTACGAAAAAAAGTTCTGGAAATAATAAATTATGAATATTTCAAGTCAGGACTTGTTGCAGATATACCAGCACCTGATGGATGAATTCGGACCTCAATACTGGTGGCCTGCAGACACTTCTTTTGAAATTATAGTGGGTGCTATACTTACCCAGCAAACAAAATGGATAAATGTTGAAAAAGCAATATTAAATCTTAAAAACAACCACCTTTTAGATAAGAAAGCACTTGCATGTGCAGACATTGAAAAAATTGAAGAACTCATTTACTGCTGTGGTTTTTATCGACAAAAAGCTGCAAGGCTGAAAAATGTAGCCAATTACTTTTTTGAAAAAGGGTTGGATTCTGTTTTCAATCAGGAAATTAATAAATTAAGGTATACACTTCTTTCATTAAAAGGGATAGGTGAAGAAACAGCCGACAGTATAATTCTCTATTCGGCAGAAAAACCCAAATTTGTTATCGATGCTTATACAAAACGTATAATGGGATGTCTTGGAATAGATGGTAACTATAAACAACTTCAATCACTTTTTGAAAATAAATTACCGGTCGATGTTAACCTCTATCAGGAATACCATGCATTGATTGTAGAGTATGCAAAAAACTATTGTGTCAAAAAACAATGTAATAATTGTCTACTTCTCAAAACCAATATAAACATTAACAAGATAAATAACGATAATTATGGAGAAAGAACGCTATAGATGGATATATGAATCCATTGACATTTTTGATGATGTCGAAGAACTGGCAGAAAAATTCATGGAACCTGTCGGTGTGATGTCATCTATACTGTCCCAAAAAACAGTGTCAAAAGTTAAAAAGACACAACCAAAAGTTCAAAAATACAGCCATAAACACCTGAAAAAATGGGAAAAAGGCCACTCCATACAGGATATTGCAAAGGAAAACAAACTCCCTGAATCTCTTATGGCCACCATTTTACTCAAAGAAATGGGTTATTCAAAAAAACAGGTATTTAACAACCCAGATATTCTTTCTGATGACCGTTTAAAAAAAGAAATTAAAGAGGTAATAGAATCTGATTTTCATTATTCACCCAAAGCCCACAAATTGCAGAGTATTCGAGGACAAATGGGTGAAGACATCATTGAAAAATGGCTAATACAAAACAATATTGATTATTATACAGAAGACGACCTGCGTGAATACGGGCATACCAAAACACCAGATTTTGTGTTAAATGATACCCTAGTTATTGAAGGGATAGATATTCAGTGGATTGAAAGCAAAGCCATATTCGGTGATGAAAAAGAACACAGCCATTATTTTAAAAAACAATTCAAACAATACGAAGAAAAATTTGGTCAAGGAATGATAGTTTACTGGTACGGTTATCTGGATAACATAGACCTTAATAACCATATCATAAAAGATTACCAGTTTTTTTACAGCTATAAACTTGTAGATGATGTTGAAAGCCTTTTAAGTTTTTCAATTCAGTGGTAATCAAACCTTATTTTTCATTTATCTGAATACACTACCTGTCTTTTATGTAGTTCATTGCTTAAAAGTTCCTTTTGAGATAATTCTACTGGTTTCTTTCTAGATTCCCTGTTGTTTAGACCTGTATAAAGATTACCTGCTACTTTGTTATTAAAACCCAGATGCATATGGTTTTCATCAAGAGTTTTTATCTGGTCGTCTATCTGGGTTTTAAGTTTCACAAGGTCAAGATGTAATTGCCAGATTTTTTTTCCTATTTCATCAAATTTTTCTCTATTGTTTGATTTGTTTAAATCCAACAATACTATACCCCCACTTTTAATTTGATTTTTTAAATAGGGAGAACAACATAATAATCCACTGTCTCCCTCATTTACTGGTATATACCAGTAATCTAAAATAAGCAAATTAAGTAATAAATAATCTTAAGAAAAAAAGTTCTAAAACTAACTTATTTATAAAAACTATAGAATTAAATTAAAAAAGGATTAGTTTGATGAGAGTATTTTGGACACTGATCCAAGACTTTCAGATTGAAGGTTTAGAAGCTCATTATTCTCAGTTGCTTTGATATCGTACAATAATCCCTGATTGCCGCACTCCTAACTTTACATAAAACCATGTAAACTTAGGTGAGAAAGTATCATCTTTCTCGTTTAATTCATTTGCATATTTATTTTCGAGTTATTGTATCTCCAATATGCAATATACAAAGGTTCTTTGAGATTACCTTTATAGTCCGTGCCAGACAAAGGTATTTCTTTTTTAGCAATATTTACGGCGCTGTTTATATCTCTCGAAAGGGTTTGACCGCATTTTTTACAGGTAAAAATTCTTACATCTGGACCTTTTTTTCTACGTCTCCACAAATACAGCATTTTTTTGTTCTTATGGATCTGACTTCCGTAAAGTTTTGCAGAAAAAACCGTGATGATAGTAAGAACATCTTCAACTCATTCGTTTTCGTATGTTTTGTCTTCTGTTTGGTTGATTATTTCTATTTTAACACCATTTACAATTATTACATATTGTGTGTAATATTATACAAATTTGTTGTATAATATGGAAACTGTTTTATTCCCATAAGCATAGAGTTTACTTCCTCTGTTGCTGGTTCCCTGGATTTACACATTTCAAAGATATCCACCAAAGCACTGAACGGGTTACCTGAATTTCATCACTGATTCGAATCATTGTATAGTTTACTTTATAAGTAAAAAATATAAGAATTGATAACATAAAATATAATCAATTATATTCATCATGGAGATTGTTATGGTAAAAAGAACCGAAACGATATACCTAAATTATGATAAAAACCTTAGCTGGTTGTGTCATATTTCCAAGAACCTATACAACCAGGCAAACTTCATAGTTAAGCAATCTCTAAATGATGAAGGTGATTGGGTAAGATACGAAGAACTAAATAAACAGTTAAAAGGTA
>NZ_JAHENT010000068.1 GCF_018609725.1 Methanohalobium sp.
AAATACGCCGATACCTGAGTTCGAATCTCAGTGGTCCCATTCTTTTTGTTTAAGTACTGGGGTGTTAGATGACAATCAAAATTTAATCAGAATAATACTATAATGCAAAAAAGTCTGGTAAAATGTAATAATCCTTATGATTGGACTATTTTGCACCTGGCGTTTACAATTAAACAATATATAGGGTGATTAATTGAATATACAGACCAAAAAACAGACTTTTACAAGGTATGAGCGTGCAAGGATTATTGGTGCAAGGGCATTACAAATATCAATGGATGCTCCTATATTAATTGAAAACGTGGAGAATTTGGACCCATTACAGGTTGCAATAGAGGAACTAAAACACGGTTTTATCCCTGTTACAGTTAAAAGAGAATTACGAAAATGAGGTGAACCAATGGAAGACCAACAGGATATAGAAGACAATTCAGAAAAGAATCTTGAAACCGAAGAAACAGCGCCAGTGTCACAGTCAGCGACACCACAACCATCAAAAGAGACCACAGAAAGTGAAGAAGAATCAACATCATTGATTCCGATTGATGAATACTTGGCATCAGGAGTACATATAGGCACTCAGCAAAAGACCAAAGATATGCTCAATTTCATCTACCGTGTCAGGACTGACGGTCTTTATGTACTTGACATACAATCAACAGAAGAAAGAATAAAACTTGCAGCAAGTTTCCTCTCCAAATATGACCCATCAACAATACTGGTGACCTCAGCACGTCAGTACGGTCAGCATCCTGCAACTATGTTTGCTAAAGCTATTGGTGCAAAATCAATGGTAGGCAGGTTTATACCGGGAACACTTACTAATCCACAGATGGAAGGATTTTTTGAACCAGGAGTAACCCTTGTAACAGACCCAACTGGTGATGCACAGGTTATAAAAGAATCAGTGAATGTTGGAGTGCCAGTAGTAGCTTTCTGTGATACCAATAATCAGACATCAAGCGTGGATCTTGTAATACCGACAAACAACAAAGGTAGAAAAGCACTATCTCTTGTTTACTGGTTACTGGCAAAAGAAGTTGCAAAGAAAATGGGAATCTCGTTCAATTACGAATTCAGTGACTTTGAAACTGAAATTTGATGATTATAACATAAACAATATTACCACCTGATACATACTGTTAAAAGGGATAACAATCCCTTAACAATCAGGGGTGATAGGAAGTATGAGAAATCCAACAGTTGCTGGACAGTTCTATGCACGGGATACCAGTGGACTTGAAAAAGAAATTAGCAGATGTTTTGGCGATCTTGACATATCACAACAAAACATTCACGGTGCAGTCATCCCACATGCGGGGTATATGTTTTCAGGACATGTGGCGGCCTATGCTTTTGCACAACTGCCGGAAGCTGATACTTATATAATACTGGGTCCCAATCATACCGGACTTGGTTCAGCAGTAGCAATTTCACAGGATACATGGTCTACTCCGCTTGGAAATGTTGAAACTGATAAAGAACTGGGCAAATCACTTGCTGGAAGTACCCTGGATGTAGATGAAATGGCTCATATGTATGAGCATTCAATAGAAGTACAAATTCCATTCCTGCAATACAGGTTCAGTCATGATTTTAAGGTATTACCGATATGTATGGGTCTGCAGGATGAGGAAACAGCACTGGAAGTAGGAAATCAGATATCCAGTGCAATCAAAGAATCCAATAAAAAGGTGTTTGTTATTGCTTCCAGTGATTTAACCCATTTTGAACCAGAAAATGTAGCCAATGATACAGACAAGTATCTTATAGAATCAATAGAAAACATGGATGTCCATGAATTCTATAGGCGTATATCTGAAAGGTCTGCTACTGCATGTGGATATGGTCCGATTTCTGCAATGTTAACAGTAGCAAAATCCCTTGGAGGTAGGACAGGTAAACTCCTAAAATATGGTACCAGTGCTGAAGTAACAGGTGATAGTTCATCAGTTGTAGGGTATGCCGCAGTTGTTATAGAATGATAAATTTATGCATCAATAAATTAAAAAGTGATATATAAAAGGAGCTTAGATGATAACCTCTTCTGCACCAGGAAAGATATATTTGTTCGGTGAGCATGCAGTGGTTTATGGTGAAAACGCCATATGTTGTGCTATAGAGCTTAGGACGTATGTCCAGGCAGAGTTCTGCGACCGTATAGAAATAAATTCTGTTCTGGGCAGAAGTGGTCTGAATTTTGAAAAACATCCCTATGTATCAGCTGTGATTGAGCGAATGAAGAAGTTTGTACCTGTGGATGGTGTAAAAATCAATATAAACTCAGAACTTCCAGTAGGTTCAGGGCTGGGTTCATCTGCAGCATTAACTGTCTCGACAATACAAGCTTTAAACCACCTTTTTCATTGTGGTTTATCTCTTGAGCAGATAGCTGAGCTGGGTTATAGTGTGGAACGGGAGGTCCAAGGCAATGCAAGCCCAACGGATACATATGTGAGTACAATGGGCGGGGTATTTATGCTTCCCTCTCGCAGAAAGCTTGAATTGGATCATTGCGGTATAGTTATTGGTGATACAAAAAAAAATTCATCTACGAAAAAATTGGTGACAAATGTAGCTGAACTAAAAAACCGGTTTCCTGAAATAGTTACGTCCATTCTTTCAACCATTGGTAAAATCACCTATTGTGGCGAATATTCAGTTTGTAATGGTGATTATGAATCCATTGGTAAACTTATGAACATTAATCAGGGATTACTGGATTCAGTTGGAGTCGGGAGCCTTGAACTTTCACAATTAATCTATTCGGCAAGGTCTAAAGGGGCGTATGGAGCAAAGCTCACAGGAGCAGGAGGTGGCGGGTGTATGGTAGCCCTGACAGACACCAGTAAAACTGTGGATGTATCAGATTCAATAAAATCTGCAGGTGGTGTGCCGATAACCACAAATATAACTGATAAAGGGGTAGTAGTAGAAACAAAGAGGTAACAGACATGGGCACAAATTCATCCGGTGGACAAAATATTACCATTTTAAAAATAGGTGGAAGTGTTATAACAGACAAAAATGCAGACGAAAATTTTGCAAAACATGATGAAATTGACCGGATTTCTAAGGAAATTTCAGAGTTTGATGGTAAACTTGTAATTGTCCACGGTGCAGGCTCATTTGGTCATCCGCAGGCTAAGAAATATCAAATAACAGATAAGTTTGATGCAAAAGGTTCAATAATCACACATAAATCAGTAAAACTATTAAATCAATTTTTTATTGATTCACTTATTGATAATGATGTTAATGCAGTTTCTGTGCATCCTATGAATAATACTATATCAGAAAACGGGCGGATACAGGATATGTTCCTTGATAACCTGTACTACATGCTTGATAATAAAATAGTTCCTGTTTTGCATGGTGATGTGGTAATGGATAAAAATACAGGCACATCAATTATTTCAGGGGACCAAATAGTTCCATATCTTGCAACTCAAATGGGTGCCATCAGGATAGGGATAGGTAGTATTAAGGAAGGGGTTCTGGACGAAAAAGGAAAAACATTAAAGCTTATAACACATGACAATTTTGCAAATGTGAAAAACAATATAGGTTCATCAGAAGGTGCTGATGTAACTGGCGGGATGCTTGGAAAAGTAACTGAACTTTTAAAACTTAATGAACTTACAGGTTCAACGTCTTATATATTCAATGCCGGTAAACCGGGGAATGTGTCGATGTTTTTACAAGGAAATGGTATAGGTACATCGATTACAGACTCTGGGCAATAAATGATGAAATAACGGGATTTTATTATGAGTACATCCAGACGAAAAATAGAACATTTAAATTTTTGTGCCCATAGTCCGGTAGAATCCAGAAAAAGGGGTTCAGGATTTGATGATATAACTTTAATACATCGTGCACTTCCAGAAGTTAATATGGAAGAAATAGATCTTTCTACACGGTTTCTGGGAAAAGATTTCAGTGCACCATTCATGATAGCCTCCATCACAGGAGGGCATGAAGATACAATACCTGTAAACAGAGCTCTTGCAAAAGCAGTTGAAGAAATGGGTGTAGGTATTGGTGTCGGAAGCCAGAGAGCGGCCATCGAAGACCCAGCCCAAGAAGAATCATTCAGGGTAGTTCGTGATGAGGCTCCCAATGCTTTTATTTACGGTAATGTGGGGGCTGCACAGATAAAGGAATACGGCGTTGAGGTAGTTGAAAAACTCGTGGACATGATAGATGCAGATGCCCTGGCAGTTCATCTGAATTTTTTGCAGGAAGCAGTTCAACCTGAAGGAGACCGTGATGCATCTGGAACACTTGAAGCAATATTTGAAATAACTTCTCTTAATATACCGGTTGTAGTAAAAGAGACAGGTGCAGGTATATCTCATGAAGATGCGGTTCTTCTAAAAAATGCAGGAGTTTCAGCAATTGATGTAGGTGGTGTTGGTGGAACCAGCTGGTCAGGTGTGGAGTTTTATCGTGCAAAGGACAGAAATGATTTAAGATCCCAGCTTCTTGGTGAAATATTCTGGGACCATGGGATACCTACAGCATCGGATTTAATTGAGTGTGATGTATCTCTACCTCTTATTGCTACAGGAGGTATAAGATCGGGGTTGGATATAGCCAAATCAGTTACAATGGGCGCTGATGTTGCCAGTGCTGCGTTACCATTTGTTGAACCAGCGTTAAAAAATGAGCAGGAAGTAATTAATACATTATCAAATTTCATCTATCAATTAAAAGTATCCATGTTTCTCTGTGGATGTAAAACAGTAAGCGATTTACGTGATGTTCCGGCAGTAGTAACCGGCTGGACTCGGGAATATCTTTTACAAAGAGGATTTGAAATCGATAAATTATCCATGCGGTAATATGTATTTATTCATTATCAAGGTCATTTGTATTATCAAGAATTAAAAAAAAGTTGGATTACAGTATAAAATAAGGATTTAAAGAGATTAAAAATGAGTAGAGGATAATATGACAGATATAGGTATAATTGCAGTTGGTGGATACAACGAAATGGGTCGCAATATGACTGCGATCCGAGTAGGTGAGGACATAATCATTCTTGATATGGGACTCAGACTTGACAGAGTGCAGATCCACGAAGATGTTGAAATCAACAAGATGCACTCTCTTGAACTAATAGAAATGGGCGCGATACCTGATGACACTATCATGAAAGAAATCAATGGAACAGTACGTGCGATTGTTTGTACACACGGTCATCTTGACCATATAGGGGCAATACCCAAATTGGCCCATAGGTACGCTGCACCCATAATAAGCACACCTTATACTACATCACTTATCAAACAACAGATTGAGTCTGAAGTAAAATTTGGTGTCAAAAACAAAATTGTTACTCTAAATGCTGGAGGAATTTATCAGGTTACCGAAGATATTTCTATAGAATTTATCAGAGCACAGCACAGCATAATTGATTGTGTTTTTGCAGTCATACATACTCCAGATGGGGCTATATTGTATGCATGTGATTATAAACTGGACCGCATGCCTACAATGGGCGAACAACCAGATTTTGACCGTTTGAAATCACTTGGTGAAGAAGGCGTACTTGCAATGATTACTGAAAGTACCAATTCAGGAGTGCCCGGTAAAACTCCATCAGAACGTATAGCACATGACCTTGTCCGGGATGTACTTCTTGGAACAGAAGAATCAGATGTAGGAATGATAGTAACTACGTTTGCATCTCATATTGCACGTATAAATTCGATAATCAAATTTGCAGCTGAGATGGGAAGGACACCAGTGTTGATTGGCCGGGCAATGGATAACTATGTTCTAACCGCCAAAAAACTGGGGTATATAGAACTTCCAGATAACATAGAGGTTTATGGTGCGCGTAAAGACGTCGATAAAGCACTTAAAAAGATTGTAAACAAAGGCAAGGATAAATATCTTCCAATTGTTACAGGTCATCAAGGAGAACCGGGTGCAATACTTCCAAGAATTGCAAATGGAGAAACCCCCTACACTATAGAATCAGGTGACAAAGTAATATTTTCAGCAAATGTAATCCCGAGCCCAATGACAGAGGGCAATCGGTATTCACTGGAAACGAAACTTAAAATGAGAGGAGCCAGACTTTTCACTGATGTACATGTTTCGGGACATGCATGCAAGGAAGATCACTGGGAACTGTTGAGGATTATAAATCCAGAGCATGTAATACCTGCTCATGGAACAATTAATATGCACAGTTCTTATATAGAAATGGCAGAAGATGCTGGCTATGTGCTCGGTAATACCCTGCACCTTTTAAGAAACGGAGAAGAATTATATATAGAGGAATAACGCTCCTCGGACTCAAAAACACTTATGATCAATATGAGCCTAATAGAAGAAATCAAAAACAGGAGTTCAACGGTAGACAGGGCGATACAGGAGTATCTCCCTGTCCAGAGCCCAGAAGAGCTTTACAGAGCTTCAAGGTATTTGCCTGATGCTGGTGGGAAACGTTTGAGGCCAGTAAGTACAATTCTTGCAGCAGAATCTGTGGGTTGTTCTGATATCAAGCCCATTTTGCCTGCGGCTGTGTCGGTGGAACTGGTTCATAATTTCACATTGATTCATGATGATATCATGGATAAAGATGATGTACGCAGAGGTATGCCCTCAGTCCATGTGAAATGGAATGAAGCAGGTGCTATCCTTGCGGGTGATACACTTTATTCTAAAGCCTTTGATATATTGTCAGGTGTGGACAATGACCCTGCTCAGATTGTGAAGTGTGTCAATCTTTTATCCAGAACATGTGCACAGATATGTGAAGGTCAATGGATGGATATTAATTTTGAAGAATCTAATCAGGTATCAGAAGAAGAATATCTTGAAATGATTGAGAAAAAGACCTCCGTTCTTTACGCTGCATCGATTAAAATAGGAGCACTACTTGGTGGAGCTTCTGATGAAGTAGCAGATGCGTTGTACGATTTTGGGCGCATGATAGGTGTCAGTTTCCAGATATACGATGATGTACTTGATTTAATAGCACCTGAAGAGACACTTGGTAAAGTACGAGGAAGTGACTTGAGAGAGGGTAAAATGACCCTTATAGCAATCCATGCTTTCAATCAGGGTATAGAGTTGGATATATTCGGAAAAGGTAATGTCACCCAGCAAGAAATTGATAATTCTGTACATGCACTTGAAAATGCAGGTTCTATTCAGTATGCCAAAGATTTGGCAATGTCATACCTTGAAAAGGGTAAATCAAAACTTGATGTTCTTGAAGACACCAGAGCCAAAAATCTACTTCTCGATATTGCTGATTATATGGTCGAAAGACCATATTAATTATAAAAAATATGACTGCTGCGGGTAGATTCCCGCAGTTTAATTTTTATTTTTCTTCTTTCAGGACAGCCTGTGCTGAAGCCAGTCTTGCAATTGGAACTCTGTAAGGTGAACAACTTACATAATTCAGTCCTGCTTCATAACTGAAACTGATGGACTCTGGATCTCCACCATGTTCACCACAGATGCCCATTTTGATATCCGGACGTGAACTTCGACCCTTGTCGATTCCTATCTTCATTAATTCACCGACACCTTCCTGGTCAAGCACTGCGAATGGGTCGCTCTCGAGTATTCCTTTGTCGATATATAATGGAAGGAATTTGCCTGCATCATCTCTACTGTATCCAAAGGCAGTCTGGGTCAGGTCGTTGGTACCAAATGAGAAGAACTCAGCACCTTTTGCAATCTTATCAGCAGTAAGGGCTGCTCTTGGGAGCTCTATCATAGTTCCACAAAGATAATCGATATTTGTGCCCTTCTCATTCATTACCGATTCTGCAGTGTCGGTGACGGTTTTCTTTACAAAATCGAGTTCCTTTTCATTTGATACCAGAGGAATCATTATTTCTGGTATAACATCTGTACCTTCAGATGCAAGTTCACAGGCAGCTTCTATAATGGCTTTGGTCTGCATTTCATAGATTTCTGGATATGTTATACCAAGACGGCATCCTCTGTGACCAAGCATGGGGTTGGTTTCTTTTAATGCATCTACATTTTTAAGTAAATCATTAACTCTGTTGATTTCTTCCTGTTTGCCGCCTTCTGATTCCAGTTTCTTGATTTTTTCTATTAAATCTTCATAGTTGGGCAAGAACTCATGCAGTGGTGGGTCGAGTAACCTTACGGTAATGGGATATCCATCCATTGCACGGAAAATATCCAGGAAATCATCTTTTTGCATTGGCTGAAGTTTTTGCAAGGCTTTTTCTCTGTCTTCTTTGTTATCAGCCATTATCATTTCACGGACTACAGGTATTCTTTCTTCACCAAAGAACATGTGTTCTGTTCTGCAAAGTCCGATGCCTTCGGCACCAAAATCACGGGCGAGTTTAGCGTCTTCAGGTGTATCAGCATTTGTTCTTACATTGAGTGACCTGATATCATCAGCCCACTGGAGCATTGTTTCAAGTTCTCCACTGACATTTGGCATTTTAAGTTCTGCTTCACCCATGTAGATTTTACCTTCAGAACCATCGATAGATATACATTCTCCTTCATTTATGGTATAACCTTTAGCAGTGAATACTCCTTCATTCATATCTATATTTATTCCGTCACATCCGCACACACAGGGTTTGCCCATGCCTCTTGCAACAACGGCTGCATGTGATGTCATTCCACCGCGTACAGTGAGCACCCCTTTTGCGGCATGCATGCCACCTATATCCTCGGGTGAAGTTTCAGTGCGTACCAGTATCACTTCTTCGTTGTTTTGGGCCATTTCTTCAGCGTGTTCTGCACTAAACACAACTTTGCCCACAGCTGCACCCGGTGACGCGGCAAGTCCTGATGACAGGAGTTCCAGTTCGGAATTAGGGTCAATCATTGGATGTAATACCTGATCAATTTGACTGGGTTTAAGCCTCATAACTGCTTCATTCTTGTTAATCAGATTTTCATGAACCATGTCTACAGCAACTTTAAGAGCTGCAGCAGCAGTACGTTTTGCATTCCTTGTCTGGAGCATGTATAATTTACCTTTTTCAATGGTGAATTCTATATCCTGCATATCCTTGTAATGTTGCTCCAGTTTTTGGGTTATATCGTCAAGTTGTCTGTATACATCAGGCATGTTATCTTTTAAAGTCTGTACGGATTTTGGTGTTCTTATTCCTGCAACTACATCTTCACCCTGTGCGTTAGTTAAGTATTCACCGTAGAATTCCTTTTCACCGGTTGCAGGGTTTCTGGTAAAGGCTACACCTGTTCCTGAAGTCTCACCCATGTTCCCAAATACCATTGCCTGAACGTTGACTGCAGTACCCAGTTCATCTGAAATATCGTTTAATTGTCTGTATTTTTTGGCACGTTCATTGTTCCAGGAATTAAATACAGCATTTATAGCCATTTTAAGCTGTTGTTTTATTTTCTGTGGGAAATCAGAACTGGTTTTTTCCTTGTATACAGATTTGAATTCTTCTACAAGGTCTTTCATTGTGTTGGTGCCTAGCTCGGTGTCTTCAGTCACTCCAAGTTCATCTTTTTTCTGCTGGATAATATTTTCAAATTCATCGGTATCAATGCCGAGTACGACATCCGAAAACATCATTATAAACCGTCGGTAACTGTCATAGGCGAACCACTCATTATCAGTTCTTTTAGCAAGCCCTCTGACAGTTTTATCATTTAAACCAAGGTTTAGTACTGTATCCATCATTCCGGGCATGGAAATAGGTGCCCCAGAACGAACGGATGATAATAATGGATTTTCGGGGTCACCGAACTTTTTCCCGGTGGATTCTTCAAGTTTGTCAATATTTTTATCTATTTCATCCCACATTCCCTCCGGGTAATCATTATTCTTCATGTATAATACGCAAGCCTCGGTGGATATAGTAAAACCAGGGGGTACAGGAACTCCAAGGTTTGCCATTTCCGCAAGGTTTGCACCTTTACCACCAAGCAAGTGTTTCATTTTGTTGCTACCTTCAGTCTGGTTATCTCCAAAAAAGTACACAAATTTTTTATCTGTCACTGAATTTCCTCCATGGGAAATATACTCTATTGTACATCTATAAGCTAATTTATATTATGTTAATAATATAGGTTATTTCGCTAAATAGTTTATTTATTTTATATAAGGTTGTGGTTTTATTGTTTTAAAGGAATTACTGTATTTTTTGTTGTGTAAACACTTTTTAGAATGGAATATTTAATTTATATATTATTTGCGAAACTTTTATATATACTAAACTATCTAACAGATAATAGAAGTGGAAAAGGTATTTTTGATATTCTTATGTATTAAACTTTTATAACATAATAATGTTACTTTTAAATTGCTTGCGAAACTTTTATATAAAATAGAATCCATTTATAAATAGTAACAAATTGATTTATATATCTCTTATCAGAATCAAATATGAAAAAGTTAGGAACAGTTTCGCATCTATCAAAAAGTCGTAATCTTATAGTTAGAATGGATGAGTTAAAACCTTCAGATGCGTTCAAAAAGGCACCTAAAATCAATTCCATTGTTTTGAATAAATCAGTCAAACCAATAGGTAAGATAAATGATATTATTGGTCCAGTTAGCCAGCCATATGTGATAATAAATGTTTCCAGAAAAGTAACTGATTCTGAATTATTGAATTATGTTAACGAGAGGGTTTACATTAAATAACTTTGATATGTTACTGTGCAGGTTGTTGGTTCTCAAATAAAAATGTATTACTTTGGTATACAGGTGATGTTTAATGGTTGAAGTTGAAAGAGAGAGGTATTCTGATACCTCCGAACGTGAAAAAATACGTGAAATGATAAAAGCACGTAAGGAAAAAGAAAAAGAAAAGGAAAAATCCTCTGAAACAGAGTCATCAGTTACTAAATGCCCTGAATGTGGAAGCATTAACCTTGAGCAAGATTATGAGCGTGCAGAACTTGTTTGTTCAGATTGTGGACTTGTGGTGGATGCAGAATTAGTTGACGAAGGTCCAGAATGGCGAGCATTTGACCATGATCAGAGGATGAAACGCTCCAGAGTAGGGGCTCCAATGACTTATACCATACATGATAAGGGTCTCTCCACAATGATTGACTGGAGAAACCGTGATTCTTATGGTAAGTCAATCTCATCTAAAAACAGAGCTCAACTGTATCGGTTAAGAAAATGGCAGCGTAGAATCCGTGTAAGCAATGCTACTGAAAGGAATCTGGCTTTTGCATTATCAGAACTGGACCGTATGGCATCTGCACTTGGATTACCAAGAACTGTACGTGAGACAGCAGCAGTAGTCTACCGCAAGGCAGTGGATAAGAATTTGATACGTGGAAGAAGTATTGAAGGAGTTGCTGCAGCAGCGCTTTATGCTGCATGTCGTCAATGCAGTGTACCAAGAACACTTGATGAGATTGGTGAAGTATCAAGAGTTAGCAGGAAAGAGATTGGAAGAACCTATCGTTTCATCTCAAGAGAACTTTCGTTAAAGCTTATGCCTACCTCACCTATCGATTATGTACCAAGATTTTGTTCAGGTCTCAAATTGAAAGGTGAAGTTCAGTCCAAGGGAGTAGAAATCCTGAGACAGGCATCAGAGAAGGAGTTGACAAGCGGACGTGGTCCGACAGGTGTTGCAGCTGCAGCAATCTATATTGCATCTATTCTATGTGGGGAAAGAAGAACCCAGCGAGAAGTTGCGGATGTAGCGGGTGTGACTGAAGTAACTATACGTAACAGATATAAAGAACTGTCCGAAGAACTGGACATTGAAATAATACTCTGATTTTGATAAAGGCAATAACAAATCATTGCAGTTGTTGCCTTTGATTTTTTTCTTGTTTTTTAAGTTTACAACAGGATACAATTTTGTTATTTAGGGTAATTTATTAATTATCCCTCTGTTTTTAGAGTATGTGTTATGCTTGATACCTTTGAAATGCTTCTTATAGGATTGGGTGTTGGATTTACAGGAGCAGTGGTACCTGGGCCCATGCTATTTGCAACTATTGAAACATCTTTCAAGAAAGGATGGTCGGCAGGTCCTGAAGTGGTACTGGGGCATGCATTGATTGAGTCAATAATAACATTACTGATTATCTTTGGTATAAGTTCCTTTATAAACGATGATATTTTTTCAATTATTTCTTTAGTCGGTGGGATTGTTCTTGTTGTTTTTGGAATATTTACTGTTAAAAGCCCTGTAAATGACCAATATTCTTGCAGTAATTCGTATGAAATGCTGACAAGTCCAGTAGTTTCTGGTGTGGTGACATCTGCTTCTAATCCTTATTTCTGGATGTGGTGGTTTACAGCAGGTAGTGCACTTGTACTTCGTGGATATGAAATAGGTTTAATAGCAGCTATTTTGTTTGTAATTGGTCACTGGATGGCAGATTTGGGTTGGTATAGTGCTGTTTCAATATCATTTAGTCACGGTAAATATCTTATTTCAACTGATACACATGGATGGATTATGAGAATATGTGGAGTTTTTTTGATATTATTCGGTACATGGTTTGTTATAGGTTGGAGTTAATATGTCTGATGTTGTAAAGCAAAAAGGTGTAAAAGTTATCAGAAAAAAAGGAGAACCTACAAGACGTATACTTATAGACAAAGGTATACTTAATCCATCTGCAAAAATATTTTCTGATGGTTGTTTTTTGTATCTTCCAGTTGTAAGACAGCCTGATGATTGTGAATTATCAGAAATCAAACAAATATCAGATGATATTATTGTTGGTGATTATGAATTTGAATTAATGGAAAAACCTCCTACATTTGATGATTTATTGGGTTATGTTCCACATTACGAAATGGTTGGTGATATAGCTATTATAGACGAAGATGATGAATTTGAATCCAGAAAGATAGCGGATGTAATTTTAAAACTCCACCCCAATATAAAAACTGTTCTTGGGACAACTGCTCCTGTGGGTGGTGAATACAGGGTAAGGAAAGTTAAAGTGATTAAAGGGGAGAACCGGACTGAAACCATTCACAAAGAACATGGATGCAGATATGCAGTAGATATAGCAGGAGCTTATTTTACACCCCGATTGTCAACGGAACGTGAAAGGGTTTTGTCTTTTATAGGTTCAGGTGATGTAGTGGTGGATATGTTTGCAGGAGTCGGACCATATAGTATATTGATTGCGAAAAAAGTGGATGTAAAAAAGGTGATAGCAATCGATAAAAACCCTTCAGCAGTTCGTTTTTTACGCAAGAATATTGAGTTAAATTCAGTAAATAATGTGTTTGCAATTGAAGGAAGTGCAGGAACAAAAGCACAGGAATTTGCAGGTACTGCTGACCATGTGATTATGAATCTCCCTCACAGTGCAGAGGAATATCTGGATACAGCTGTTAAAATTACAAAAACTGGAGGTATGATTCATTATTATGATATAAATCCAGAAGACGACCTTTTTAAGACTTCATAGGAACTTATAGGAAACACTGCAAACAAACATGGACGGCAAATAGAGGTTGTTGACAAACGGGTAGTGCGTTCATATGCACCGCATGAATTCAATATCTGTATTGAAGTGGTGGTCAATTAATCTGGGCGAAATTGTTAAATTGTAACATCAATATTTTGGTGATGAAAATCAAAATGCCGCCGTGGCTTAGTGGCAGAGCGGCTGATTCGTAATCAGCAAGTCGGGGGTTCGAATCCCCCCGGCGGCTTAAGTATGTGAATCCTAATCCCCATGTTCCCACAGCCAAAAATTAAAAAATATATATTATGTGAAATATGGTGGTGGAACATGGATATTTACAAACATGAAAAATATCTAAAAAGGGCAGAAGAACGAGTACAGGAAGCAGATTATCCTGAAAATAACAAAAAACTCATTTTCAAGTTCGAAAACCATCTTTTTATAAGAGGTTATGAAACTCCCCGGGTTCTAAAGTATCAAGATATTGCAGTGCAATATAACTCAGGTCTCCGTAATCAAGTGCATTGATACTGGATTTCTTATCTTCATAGCTTTTCCATGCGTTGATGAAATCCTGATACTTGCGGTATTCATCGTAAACATTTATGAATTCCTGCCAGGATTTCTTCTCCTCTTTCAGAGCTTTTTGTTCGCTCTTATCTTTTAGGTGGAATGTGTTGAGATTTACTTTGTAGTCATGGTACAGCTGTTCCCACTCACCCTCGCTACCGAATTTATAAAGTATCTCTTTTTTGCCATCGATATAATCCTCGAAATCCTTCATGGACAAGTTAAGGTCTTTAGCTTTTGAAATTGAACTTGAGT
>NZ_JAHENT010000069.1 GCF_018609725.1 Methanohalobium sp.
CTCCTTGGAAGCCAATAAAATAACCATTGTTATCATTGAATGCACCAACGAATTGACTAGAAGAAGGATAACCTGTCTTTTCATCTTGAGTTGTGAAGCTCGCAGTAAAGTAGCAATATCCTTCATGTCCTGGAAGATACCGTAAACCACGGTGGCTTTCAAGTTGTGCTGTTGCTGATGAATCTGTTCCTGTTGACACTTGGGCCATTGAGTTTTGCTGGAAAACTGATCCACTATTGGTATTACTTGTTGAAACATCATCTGGGGAAATATTATATTGAAATTGTAGTGATACATTGTCTTGACGAGAACCTACGACGACATCCCCAAAAGTTGACACACGACCGTTAGAATATTTGTTAAAATTTCTGTGATCCGGATCTCCGAAAACCATTTTTTTGACCTCCTTATAAAGTTTGTTCAGTTAACTGATAGACTTCAATGTTGCCAGCGTGATTATAAGGATTCTGACCATAGTAGGTATAAAATGAAAGTGAATCCCCAGATTGCAAATATTTGACGCTTGCTACACCAAAAGTCATTCTGTAATAATAGATGTTCTCATAACTTGGATTACTGAATAACTTCCTGTACCATATTTCGTCAGTGCTACCATTCAGATACATATAGAAGCGGCCTTCAACATCATCTCTTAAACTGTCTTCAACTTGATCAGCATCTTGATCATATCTGATCTGAACCAAATAAATGCCGTTCTGATCAACGGTCAAAGTATCTGAATCACCGCTGCTGTTTAGCCAACTGCTAGTGTCATATTTAACCGTGATGCCAGTGATTTTATTTTGTCCTGAAGTAATAGAATCAGAAAATGATCCTTTGAAATAATCACCAAGATAAGAACCGCCCAAATTAGGATGTGTACTCAAACCGCATAGAGTTTGATCATCCCGCTCATCAGTTATGTCAGAATTAGTAATTTCTGATGTACCACTGGCAACATAAACCTGAGCTAAGCTAAGCTCCCAAACTGTGTCATTTCTAGTCAAACTCGGAGGGCTTGGATCTGCGGCTGCTGTCCCCTCTAGAACTTCTGAAGTAACTTGATTATTTGAATTATCAAGCCTAACAACTATCCGATCTATCCTTGGATCTCCTGTACTATTACTGCTAATTGATAGGTTCTTTGGGCTTGAATATAGTTGATAATATCTACCTTCCACCCAAGAACCACCTGTGCTAACTAAAACACTCAAATCCGGTGTGGTATTTTCTGTCACTACCAATTCATTGTCTAGATTATTAATATATCCATTGTCGCTCAAATTCTGAAGTTGTCTTGAGTATTGATCTGCCGGATAAATTCGATCACCATCAATACTTTCAAAAATTTGTGATCTCTGAGCCAAAATATAACCCCCTTAAAGAGTAACATCAATCAAATTATATAGATCTAAATATGCTTGATAAGTAACATCTACATCTGAGGTCCCTATATCACTAATTTCAACCGTAACTATATCGTCTTTCTGCAAATGCAATATAGGAGTTAACGGGAATAAGTTGGATATACCTTCCAACAAGGAAGAGGTGCTTAATTCGTCATAAACAACGGTTTCATTGCTGCCGTTGATCTTTATGACTGCACCTATATATGCATTAGAAAATGAGTTGCCAAAGCCTTCATCCTGATCAGTTTTGATATTAATCCTAAAAAGCCAAATTCCATCATAGGGAATAACTATATCAGTATCTGGCGGGCTAAAAATATTATCATTATCATAATTTTCAGTTGTCCAAGTTATTGGCGCATCACCACTACCACTTTCGTTTTGAACAGATAAATATGTTCTGACATCCTCGGCCGTGGCTGCTTCCGGTTCTCCTGCTGCACTATGCTGACTTGCACCGCATACGGCTGAATCCTGACGCTCGTCAGTAATATCTGAATTTGAAATTGAAGTTGTTCCCACCGTTACATAAATTTGAGCCAAACTAATCTCATAAATATCAGTTGTTCTTGTCAGACTTGGCGGGCTTGGATCGGAAGCTGGCGTGCCCTGTATAATATCAAGCTCCATTATGCGGTTTGGTTCGTCTAACCGAACTACTACTCTATCAATTCGATCTTGATCGCTTGGTTCTGGAATATCTCTGGTTTCAGGTTCACTGTATATTTCAAAAAATCTGCCTTGGACCCATGCACAGCCTGTGTCAATATTGATTGCTAGGCCAGTTGGGCTTGTCTCAAAAACTTCCAATTCATTTGATTTTCCCCTAACATATCCGGTCCCTGATATAGTGTCAAAGTGTCTAGCAAAATCTGCACTTGTATAACTCAAAGTGTCAAAATATTGACTTCGTTCTGCTATTTTGACCACCCCCTCAAGAAATTATATAGTACCTGCGCCAACCTGATATAATTCAAATCTGCCAGTTTCTATTGAATAATCTCCTTCTGCTTGAACCTCAAACCTGACAACATCTGAAGCTTGCAAATAAGCTAAGGCTGTTGGATTAATCGTGAATCTGTATTCTGTCCAATTGTCATTAGTATCACTTTCCATTTCGTATCTATAACCAAAATCATCATCAATTATGCTACCGTTGACTTTTAGATATCCTTCCAAGGTATATTCTGTACTTGATACGGTATTAGCAATTGTCGCCCGTGGTGATATCATATAGAAGCCAGCTTCTTGAATCGTTATGTCAGTATCTGGAACCGTAATATAATTGCCGTCTGTATCATAATTTTTTGTGTCCCAGCTAACCAAGGTTTGAGCTGATCCAGTTTGTGAAGTATTCACTTCTAATTGTAGATAATCCCCTGTGAAAGCTCCGCCGCCCCCTGAGTGTGTACTCAAACCGCATAAAAATCCATCATCCCGCTCGTCAGTTATATCAGAATTAGTAATTTCAGTTGCCCCAGCAGCAACATAAATTTGAGCCAAACTTATTTCCCATATAGTTTCATTTCTGGTCAGGCTTGGAGGGCTTGGATCTGAGGTTGGATTCCCATCTTTGATGTTAACATCAATTATTCTTGCATCTAGATCTAACCGCACTACTGCCCTATCAATTCTTGCATTTGAATCATCCGGTGTCGTAATAGCTAACTGTTCAGCGGAACTGTATAGCTCATAGAAATGACCGTTAATCCAAGCACCGCCTGTATTAATAAGCACGCTTAGATCTGGCGTTGAGTTTTCTGTCACTAGCAATTCATTGTTCAAATTTGCTATATAACCATTATCTGACATGGGCCTAAGATGTTGATTGAAAGTTTCTACATTATACACCCTGTCACCGCTTGAATCATCAAAGTAGTGAAATCTTATAGGCAAAATTTTCCCTCCTAACTTCTTTCTCTTTCGTCGTTCTGTTCTTTGATCTGCCGCTTGACTTTTCCCTTGATCGTCGGATAAGATCTGCCTAGCTGAACTTCAACTTGCGGCTGTCCGGCTCCTGTTGTGACTTCAATAGTTGTTCCAACAATCCCTACATCAATCTGTAAGTCCCAATTATCATTAATAACTGTTACATTATCCCCAATATTCCAGTCCTCCTGATATTTGAAGCTGCCAATTGTATTTATGTCAACTTCAACAATATTTTCTTGCTCAGTCTCCCGCAAAAATACCTCACCTTTTCTTTGAAGATTAGCCGTATCTGAAAGATCACCTGCATCAACAAAAGCTTCAGTCCGCTCAAGGCCGCTTGGTTCGCTTGCAGTGATGAATACTTCTTCAATTGTTCTGGATGATCCAGATCCAGCCCCGCCAACATAAGCATAAGATTTTTTTTCAAGATCTGAATTGAGCAATCTATTAGCCAAAATTGTTTCAAAATCTATATCAAAATATATAGGATTAGTGCTGCCTGCTGTCTTATTGTTTGGTACGATCACATCAA
>NZ_JAHENT010000070.1 GCF_018609725.1 Methanohalobium sp.
GGCTGATAAGATTCTGCAGATAATCTCCTGTTCCTTGGACAAAAGAACTTAAAAGGAATATTGTAGGTCCTACGATTATTATAAACATCATCAATAAAAAACCAAAAGCCAAATTCATCTCACTGAGTATTCGTATTCCTTTTGTAAGCCCTGACACAACCGACATTGTAGCTGCCAGTGTGATTCCGATTATGAGTAAAATCTGGTTAAATGTAGATACAGGCAAAACGCCGAGATAATTAAGTCCTGAATTAATCTGCAAAACTCCCAAACCCAATGATGTAGCAACACCGAAAACAGTACCAAAAATCGCCATGACTTCTACAATGTTACCTATGAACCCGTATATCCTGTCGCCAATCATTGGATATAGGGTTGAGCGTATAGACAGCGGGAGGTCATGTCGGTATCCAAAGTATGCAAGTGAAAGTCCGATTATAATGTAGATTGCCCATGCATGAAGTCCCCAATGGAAAAATGTGAGGTTAATAGCCTGTTTGGCTGCTTCTATACTTTCTGGTGCTACCCCTCCCGGTGGATTGGAAAAATGCAAAACCGGTTCTGCGACACTGTAAAAAAGCAGCCCTATTCCCATGCCAGCACTGAAAAGCATGGCAAACCAGCTTGTGTTACTAAATACTGGTACGTCATCATCTTTACCGAGTTTTATATTACCGTAGGGACTGAGATAGAGCCAGATTATAAAAATGAGGAAAAACGCCACAGCAAGAATATAGAACCAGCCGAAGTAACTGATAATAGAAGTTTGCAATGTATTGAAAAATTGTTTCATGAATTCTGTAAATAAGGAACCCAATACTACAAACATGACAATTACAGTAGCCGAAACAAAAAAAACAAAGGGGTTGATTTTCATCTTCATCTCTATTAACCTCATATTAACTTTTTGTATTAAGACATATAACATAAGTTAAAACTGTTACCCATATAAAAGTATTATCGGTCTGTATGCACAATTTTTTAAACATTGTTTTATCAATGGATTTGATAAATCTTATCTTTCAAACCTGGGAAAAAGTTGTTGTCTAAAACATTTTGTTAATGGATAGTTTTCTGGACACCAATAATTATTTAAGATATACTGTGTTTAAAAAATAAATATATTAATAAACTACTGTTATACAACAGTTATAAATTTTATAAATATACAACAAAAAGTCTTTATATATAAAAATATAATCATTATTATGAGGAGATTAATATATTTCGTGTGTTTGCACTAATTAATTAATCGAGGTAAGTAGGAATGGTGAAAATTGTACACGCTCAAACTGTGCTCGCAGAAGAGGATTTGAACTCACTCAAGGAAAAATGCAACGTATCATCAACCAAAGATGCCCTGAGCATCGCAGTACAGCATTATCTTGAGTGCGAATACACGAATAAAGATGATGACATGTGGACGCATAAACTTGAAAAAGTTATGCAAAAAAAGAATCAAAGTACAAAAAACGAAGAGTAGATGGTTAATAGGAGGTAGAACATTTGAAAAACAAATTAAACAATTTAATACAAAATAATGAAGATGCGGTATCACCGGTCATCGGTGTAATCCTAATGGTAGCAATCACCGTCATCCTTGCAGCAGTAATAGGATCATTCGTATTTGGAATGGGTGCTCCCGAATCTGCGCCGCAGGCAAGTATTAAAGCAACAAATGTGACTGTTGGTGAAGGGTTTGACCTTGTTCACCAAGGCGGAGATCCTATAGATTTGCAGAACGATACAACGTTAACTGTAGGAGGTGATGAAGTAACTATAAGCGATGGTGGTGATTTCACAGCTGGTCAAGAAATATATATTAATGCGTCGTCTACAAGTTTTAAGGAAGGCGATACTGCTAGACTCATAGACAATTCTACTGACCAGATGATAGGTTCATTCAATCTAAGATAATTTAATCGCTAAACACCGGCGCGCTCTTTAACTCAAAGCGCCGCCCAACCTTTTTCTTTTTTTCCGCACCGATTACTAAAGAAACTTATTTTGCGTATATCATGAAAACTACTTAATTCATGTTTTAGATAGCATTAGATTTACTTTATTTTTTGAAAACACCTCGATTTAACACCACAACAACTGTTGATTGAACTGTGGTAATTTAATGTAGGATTTCATCATTTTTAAAGGCTGCTAATTCATCATTCTAATTTTCGTTTAAACAATTATGTATCAAAAAATATTGGCCTATGAGTACCATGTAGCCTTTAAAAGTTTTAATAAGCAGTTTAAAAAAAGATAGAATAGGTCATTGAGATATCTTATATGGCACATAGGCAAACATGATAAAATAATATATAGCTTTATCAGATGTCAAAGGACATGATTTGCCAGTACTTTTTGCAATTCGTAGATATCCACATTTCTATTGAACGTTTTATCTAAAGGATTTGGATCACTTCCAACCCATATTTTGAGTTCTGCATCTAAATCAAAATGACCTGCTGTTTCGATACTGTATTTTGTTATCTTGTTATAAGGAATAGAAAGATAACTTCTCTTTTTTCCAGTAGCACCTTGAATATCTACTACAATTAGTCTTTTGTTGGTGAATATAAAAGTATCTCGAAAAACAACAAACCCAATTTCTATTGATTCAGTATCTCCAAGAAGCTGTCCATAATCTGTGTTCAATTTTTCAGGTTCTACAACACCTGCATGACCAAATATGCCTGAAAGTCTTCCCATAATTTGTTACTCCTAAAATTTATAATCTACGAGAATTAAGACTTCAAGATACTTAAAGGTAACAAACGATAAGCATTAGTAAAAGCCAATTTAAGAACTATTGAGAACAGCCCACAATCCTTCTCTATTTTCTCTAGCTTCTTTTTCCAACTCTAAAAACTCATCCATGTATTCTATTTCAGCTTCATCATACACCCTAGCATATCCATTCTTGATTAACATCCTATTGTACATGGTCCCATTCTGTAAATACACATACGCCAGCAATCTCCCATAGTATCCATTTCTGTCTGAGATGTTATCATATTCTAGTCTTACATTCTTGTCCTTTAGAATATCAGATGTATAATCACTTGCTTTTTCGCCCCATTCATACAGATAACTGGCATTGTCTATACCTTCGAATTCTTCAGGTTCATTGTCAGTATGTGTTTCTGGTGTGTCTACACCAAGTAGCCTTACTCTTTCAGTAGTGCCATTTGAATAACGGATGTCTATAGTGTCGCCATCGACTACTTTGGTTACCGTGACCAAGTTTGTGTCATCTGATCCAGCATTATTGTTACCTGTGTCTATGCATCCTGATAGACTTGCCAGAAATAAGCAAATGGTTATAGCTATTAATTTTAGATGGTTTTCAGTCATACAATATGACATTTATCGGCTAATTACTTAAGAATATAAGACAATATAGAAAAGACACCTTCCATGGTAAGCGTTATCCCATATGTTCTATAATCCCATCTCATTTTTTGATCCAAACGGATTACTGCTGCCCCACTAAAGATTATCGTGAGTAGAAAAGCACTATTAGAGTATGAATAAAAGACATGCACCATTGTCTCTTCTAAAAAAGGTTCAATTACAAATATTGTTAATATACCAGTTATAGCTAGAAAGACCAATGAGTTAGGTCTTGAGACAAAGAACCATTCATAAATAAAAATCCTTTATTAATTTTAGATATCTCAAATCCGGCACTGTTCAGTTAAATCATATACTCCATATCAATAGGAAATACGCTTTATATGAACAGTAACAAATTTCTATAGTACCAAAGTTTTTATATGAACATTAATATATTTAAATTATGAAACAAAACATACCTAACATTTTAGTTGTAGATGATAATCCTGATACTATAACTTTTTTGAAAGAACATCTAGGTAATGATTATCATATTTTACCAGCTTATGATGGATCACATATAATTGACACTTTAAAAACTAATGATGTAGACGTTATCTTACTTGATGTTATGACACCTTATGTTGATGGTTTTCAGATATGTGGAGATATAAAAAATGATGAGAATCTGAATTATATCCCTGTTATTCTTGTAACTGCTTTATCGGATAGAGAGAATGTCATCAAAGGACTTAATGCAGGAGCAGATGATTTCATCTCAAAACCGGTTGACTACGAAGTACTTAAAGCAAGGATTAAATCATTAAACAGAGTTAAAAAATTACATGATGAATTAATAGATAAGTATGATGAATTGTACAAGAAAGAACAAATCAGAGACATATTTATAGAAATCATGCCCTTATTATTGAAAAGTCACTCTCCAGATAAAAAGAGAATTTTAATTCAACAAATGCTAGATAAAGTAGAAAAATTCTTTACAAACTGCTATAAAACATCTGGACAATTCTGTGATGATGGAGGTTTAGATTCTAAAAAAATAAACTCTGAAAATATAGAACAGGGTTGCTGTGAGATTATGGGTCATCTTGGTGGCTCTTTTGATACCTATAAATCCGATAAAACCGATGTTTTATTCTTGGTTAACGGAACTGTTTGTCCGTGGGGAGTTCACCAGGCTAAATTAAACCCTGTGTTATGTAATTTGACTAAAGGGATTATTGAAAGGTTTACAAAAAAAGCGTTTAATAGTAGTAAAGTTCAAACAATCAAAACTATGGGTAATGGTGACGATTGCTGCCAGTTTGAAATCATAGATGTGCAAAAATAACAAATGATTCAGCTCTGTAGATATCTTATTTTGACTCAAGAGGATTTCGATTTACTTCCGATATCAGGTATTCCTTTATAATGGATTTATTAATATATACTAATTATAAATGATTAATCGTATAGAACTCTTTGGCTTACTGGTTAAAAAATTTATTAAATATTCTTCTTCTTTACCTTTTGTTGAATGATTAGATGATAATCCTTCTATGTATCCTTTTTGATGATTAGTTATCATAATAAAACCACTTTTAGCTTCCATATTACCATTTAATCAGTATTTTATTAATAATTTTACATTTTTTGTGTTTCTTTTAATTCATTGTCACATTATATTGTCTACATTTATAGAATAATAGCACCCATTTCAATTGAAAAATTGAGCACTGATAATTCTTAAATCATACAGAAAACAAAATCAGGTTTAATACAAAATTAGACGTGAGAAAGCCCATATGAGCCTTGTGAGAGGTTTTAGAGAACTGTCAGAGTAATTAGCTAAAAGCTCTCAGACGGCTTATTCATCGAATATTTTAACAGTCTTATATCACCCCTGTGCATACCATCGGAGCTTGTTGATTTTAAACATGGTTCTTAGCAAGCTTCTTTTGGCCATTCATTTTAAAATAGAAACAACAGATAAAAACAAATAAATCTATATTATAAGAATTTTTTAGGACCAATTACCATTGCAGTAAGTATCAGTAACGTACCATATTCAAAAATAAGTCAAGGTTTTCATGTCGAACTTCGTGCAACGAGATATATAGAGTGCGATAACGGTCTTTTAACTTACGATTAGAGAAGTGCAAGAATTAAAAGATTCTCTTTTTGAACAAAAATTTTCACGTTAACGAAGTAGGGTGTATTTTAACGTGAAACAGGTATAGTTCCACATGAAAAAAGATATTTCAAAAACAAGAAAAGATCAGAGAGTTCCATAAGAAATGAATTTTCGTTACCTGAAACCCATTCAAGAATGAATGGATTTCAAATATTCAACTCAATTCGTGTTATGTTTATGTAACTCATATTTATATGTGTAGGTTACATTCCACGTGAAATGATGTATTTCAACTCTAAATCTATCCCAATCACGTTAATTAAAAGCCTACTATATTAACGTGAAAATTAACGTGGAGATGGACAGTTTGTTTAAATCTCATAAAGAACTCATTTTAAAATTCAAAATTTTTAGGCTTAATTTCGACATTTAGACATACTATAGGTTAATAGGTGGGAAACGGAAGAGCTGATAGAGATACGATAAAAAAAGATTATACGGTTCGCCAAGAATACCGCCCAATTCTATGGAAATCCCAAGTCTTTCTTAGTCTTTACTAAGTCTTTCTTAAGTGGGATACATCATTAGTAATAGTAATCAGAAATATTAGAAACCAAATTCTAATAAGCATTTAGATTACTTAAATGACTGTATCCCACTTAAGTAAGCACTAAGGTTAAGCCTTAGTAAGCACTTAGGTTGCTTTAGGATTGCCGACCGCAGCTGTTCCGTATAATTCGGAAGAATATACGCACAGCTAATCGGAAACCCTTGCCATAATAGCAAGTAGGCTTGGGATTGCGGACTTCTTGACGCCAAAGGACACAGCACAGAATGTGTGCCCTATTTTATATTACTATAATTCTATGGAAACCCCTAAACTAATTTTGAGAATAATATATATGTATAACATATAATAAGTAAATAGTAATATAAATCAGTCCTTATGGGTTTAAAATGATGCTATAATAACGAAAAATGTAACAGCCATCTGGATGTTAAAATCAGACCTTAATGGGTTTAAAATATCGGAGAGCGACTTATTGAATCAACTATCAAGTTTGCGTTAAATCAGACCTTGATGGGTTTAAAAATGGACTAACATCGATGATTTCACAGTTTTAGCCATCTTGTTTAAATCATTCCTTAATAGGTCAAAATATTGATAATTAGATTAAAATACCAGTAAAAAAATATTAAATATCTAATGGGGTTAGCTGACCGAGATTATTACAGAGAATATCATTCCAGTAAGGCAAGTACTAGTAAATTAAGACATAATGTGAAGTAGACATTTTCGAAGAATATCTATAGTAAGTTGGTTGAAGCTGATTCTGAAAGATGAGTATTATAACCATATCTTAAATACCAATTTCTGATTCTAAAAATCTATATTCTGAACCAAAATAAACATATACTCTGGATTAATAAATATTTATGATATATTAAATGCTTTCATGGTAATTTTTTGAGGGGTTTTAAAATCTACGAAAATATGTTAAATACTATCTATGAATCTATTAGCGATGGGGTTTGTGTTAATGAAATTATCTATAATGATAACGGTCACCCAGTAGATTACAAGATACTCGATACAAATCCCTCTTACGAGTCTATTACAGGATATAAAAAAGAAAATATTGCAGGTAAAAGAGCCTCTGTAGTATATGGTGTAAAAAGTCCACCACACCTTTATACATATGCTAAAGTAGCTGAAAATGGTGACAAAGCTAATTTTGAAATATATTTACCACAACAAGGAAGACATTATAAAGTTTCAGTAACATCTCCTGAGAAAGGAAAATTCATCACTATTTTGACGGATATCACAGGTCAGAGCGAAATAGACGATGAAATAAATACAGTTTATGAAAATGTGCCTGTAGTTCTCATGCTGGTTGATTCTAAAAGAAGAGTTCTGAAACTAAATAAAAATGCTGAGATATTTGCCGGTAAATCCTCTGATGAGTTACTGGGTATGAGAGGTGGCGAGGTATTGGGGTGCCTGCATTCACTGGATGACCCCGATGGTTGTGGTTTCGGACCGCATTGTAAATATTGTAAAGCAAGAAACTCTGTACTGGACACTTTTGAAACTGAAAACAATCATTATAACGTGGAAGTCAGTCTGCCCTTTATGGTAGAAGGTCGTGAAAAACATTTAACATCTCTACTTTCAACTTCACTTATCAATACAGGAGATAAGCCTAAAGTCCTTGTAAGTATACAGGACATCACTGAAAAGAAGGAACTGGAAAATGAGGTTCATGAAAAAAACGATTTTTTTAAAGATATAACAGAGAACATGTGGGATATGGTCAGTCTTACAGATAAAGAAGGTAATTTTGTATATGCCTCACCATCACATGAACTCCATATTGGATACAGTTTAAAGGGATTAGCTATTAATGATATATTTGAATTCATCCACCCTGACGACCTAGATTATATTAAAAATCTATATGCTGAATTTTTACAGACATTAGAACCTGGAAGGTCAGAGTGTAGGTTCCTCCATTCAAACGGTCATTATGTCTGGTTGGAGACAAATGTCAATGTAGTATATGACGACTATGGAAACATCAAATATTTAGTCTTTATCAGCCGTGATATCACTGACCGCAAAGAAACCGAAGAGGAATTAAAATATAAAGAACAAATCTTAGAACTATCATCAGAAAGTGCTTCTTTAGTAATTTGGGATTGTGATAGAAAAAAGGGAGAGTTGTATTTCAGTAAACAGTTTTGTAAACTTTTAGGTTGTGGTGATAAAGAATTGGTACTTGATGTACAGACATGGTGGAACCTTATACATCCAGATGATGTAGCCCATGTTTCAAAAGCTTTGAATGATTATTACGCTGGTAACGTCCCATTTTTCGAAAGTGAATACCGTTTTAAGGATAACTCTGGAAAGTGGTTATGGTTACTTGACAAAGGAAAAATAACTAAAAAAGATTATTTTGGAAATCCTGAGAGACTGACAGGAATCATTTTAGATATCACAGATAAAGTTGAAAGAGAAGAAAAACTCCGGGAATATGCAAACAGATTACAAGAATCAAAAATAACACGTGAAAAAGAACTTCATCACAGAATCAAGAATAACCTACAGGTGATATCCAGTTTGCTTAGCCTTCAAGCTGAAAAATTTAAAGATGATACAGTACAAGAAGCTTTTATAGACACACAAAACCGTGTAGAATCAATGTCTCTTGTCCACAACAAATTGTATCAAACGGAAAATTTAGAGAATGTGAATAATAAGGATTACATAGAAGACCTTGTAGGTCATCTGACAAACCTATACGGTGGTTCCAACATTGACATAAATATCGATATACGAAATATATATCTTGGAATCGATACCATCATACCATTAGGAATGCTCATTAATGAAATTGTTTCTAATTCTTTAAAATATGCATTTTCTAAAGATGAAACAGGTGAAATCTATATAAAGCTCTATCAAGGTTATAATGGAAGCTATATTCTGGTTATCTCAGACAACGGTTGCAGGTTACCAAATGATGTAAATGTCAAAGAACCTGATACGCTCGGTCTTCAACTTATAAACAGTCTCATAGCCCAGATCAATGGTGATTTTGAATTGGATACTAGTAAAGGGACTAAATTTGTTATCGAATTCAGTGGTTAATTATTTTTAATAATGTTGATGAAGATTATCAGTAGTTGGGCAGTGATTCAAAGTCAATTTGGATTCCTAAAACTGTGGTTTATTTAGAATATTGAAGTTAACATTGAGTATCTAGAAATATAGAGTTTGACATTAATTTAAGTTTAGAAATTAACAACTGCATCATTTGGTCTTAAATTTTAAGATATCTTGTAAAAAAAGAAAAATGATAATCTCGATTTGAGATTGTACATATAATTTATCTATTTATTTATATAAACCAAGACCTGGTCCTGAGGGACTTACATAAGTCGCACCATAACCACTTTCTACTGTTTGAACTTTAACGAATTGTCCCCAGATAACAGGTCCTATCTCTGAACCATCAGCAGTATACCAGTTACCATCATCAGTAGTAGCATCTTTAGGAACTGCAACTATTTTTGTGAAATATGTCCACTTATCTTTACCGTCTCCACCTTTCATTTGATTAGTTAGCCAAGCACCAGAACCTATATAGCTGTCATGTCCGTAGTGCCTATCAAGAAGTCCATCGCCATCACAGTCTTTATTTGATATCCAAGGGTCGTTCCATTTCATCTTGAGTTCAATATTTCTGTTGGACCAATACCACTTACCATCCATCATAGTTTCGGCATCTGTTTCGTTATCAGCGTATCCTTCCTCTACAAGTCTTTGATAATATGCTTCGTCGTCACCATTGTATGGTGGATATCCATTACCTCCTAAGTAGACATTAGCATATGACCCTTTGAACATATGGGCTTGATAATTGTATCCAAATATGTCGTATCCAACATGGACGGTATCTAAGTAATGGTTATCGCTGTAGTTAATTTCTCCACTTTGAATTGTAGTACAGTCTTTCTGGTTGTTGCTTTGTGCAAGTGCGATTCCTGTGCTCATTAACATAACGAGAACAGTAACTATTAATAGTGTTAGTTTTCTTTTCAATTCTTTACCCCCAATTAATAGGTACAAAATTTCTATAACTAAAGCTATATATAGATTTTTATTTTAAATAAAAAAGATTGCAAGTCCGCTATATTTCTTTTTAGTCTACTGTTAGTACACATAAATTATTTTAGTAGCAATTACAATATATATTAAATTATTAAAACAAAAACCTATGAACAATCCTGTGATACTCAGCCTTTGCCTGTTTGACATTATTAAGATAATGAGCACTTCCTACAGTAGTTGCGGCACGTCCTTGGATAGAATTCTGCAATGCTTTCTTCAATCATTGCATTGAGGTGCCACTTGCGGATTGTTTTGGCTCCTACCTATATGATTCCTTAAGTAGCATACAGAATTTATCAATCAAATACATATGAAGTCATAAAACTTGAGCATCAGGGCGGAGAAGGTATTGAACTGTCAGATACAAGTACCACAATGAGTGTTGCTGGAGAACCTGTAGAATATAAATTCACAGATAGTCAAAGATTCGAAACTGGTAATGTATATTACATCGGATACAATTCTTCTGGAGATGGAAACTTTACACTAGCACAAACAATCAGCGATGATTATGAAGACATAAGTAATCACGTATCTGGCGGAGATACACCAACCAGTATGAAAATCATCGACCAAGCAAGTCAACAGCTTATCGCTGATATGAGCATCAGGCTCAGCAATAAATAATCGCCAAACACCGGCGCGCTAATCAAAGCGCTGCCCACCCTTTTTCCTTTTTTTCCGCACCGATTACTAAAGAAGCTTATTTTGCGTATATCATGAAAACTACTTAATTCATGTTTTAGATAGCATTAGATTTACTTTATTTTTTGAAAAAGAGCATTTAAATATCCCTACAATTAATGCAAAACACTCTTTTCTGCAACGTATCAATTTTTAATTAATTTATTGTTTTGATATGACAAGTTTTTTAATCCATGTTTATTATGTTTCTTGATGTTGTATTGTGAAATAATAACACAGCATCAACGTTTTATAAAAGAATTAACCAGCAAGATACTATTAAACCATGTCTGAATTTATTATTTTTAATGGAACATCCGAAACACTCACCAGACTGATATTTTATGTTCTCGGTTTAATATTACTTCTAAGTTTCTTGGTGGTAGTTAAAAACAAATTATCCCAGATGAAAACCGACAGGGTTTTTAACAAAGTATCTGAATTTCTGGAAAATGAGACCTCTTTCAGATACGGAAAACACAAAACTGAAAAAGATTACCAGCAAAACCTTGAGGGGAAACTTGAAGTTTTAACTGAAAGGCACGGTTATAATATCAAATATGAAGCAGTGCCCAAAAACAGCAAATATAGGGTGGATTTTGTTGTTGAGAACCTTGTTGGAATTGAGATGAAGTTCTATCAGGGTGGCCATAAAATAGAAGAACAGTTGTACAAACAGATTGTAAATTATTCAAAATATTATCCCAAAATGATTGGACTGGTATTAAACAGCACCAATAAAAATGACAAGGATTTGAAAAAAGAAATCGAGGAGATAATGGACAATCAGGATGTTATCGGTAAAAAAGATTATCGAATCATCGTTAAAAGTATAGGTAAAAGTAGCCAGAAGAAAGATTAAACGCTACTTTAGAAGTGAATTTATATAACTTCATAACTATAAGATAATTTATGGACGTTGAAGGGCTTTTAAAAAATACATGGTATGTATTCAGAGACAATTTTGTTGCATTTGTAGTTGGCTCTATCGTAGCAGTCATAGGTTCTATATTAATTGTAACCATTGCGCCTCTGTTTTATGGTCTAACCTACATGGCATTGAAAGGTGTTAAAGGTGAAAAAGTAGAAATCAATGACGTTTTTGAGGGATTTCACCATTTTGCCAAAAGCTGGATTTTTGCGATAATTGCAGGTGTACTAATATTCATTGGATATATGGCTTTTGTAATCCCTGGTGTGATTTTGTCGATTTTACTGGTCTATGCTCTTCCGCTTCTGGTTATTAAAGACTATAATAGTATTGATGCCATTAGGGAAAGCATCTCTTTTAGCCGGGAAAATCTTGCAGACACTCTGGTAATATTTGTCGTCGGTACGTTTATTAACTTTGTTGGTGGAGCAATTACATTCGGATTTATATTCTCACTTCCATTTGCCACAATATTGTACACAAAAGCGGCAAACAGTATTGTAAAAGAACGTCAGCTACCAACGACTAAAGTCGTTGGCTTGTCAGGTTGAGCTGACAATTTAATTCGAGAGAAGTTTGGCCGACTTTCAGGTTCGAAAGCCGCCCTTATTCTCTCTGGTCTGCTGACGATACCTCTATCGGTTATCCTGTTTATACAAGAATCACCGACTACTTTTCTTAATATATTTAATGCTCCGTTGACATCGGCGTTGATCAATTGACCTGTGGAAGACTTAAAAAGTCCTCTCTTGATTCTTCTACCCATATATTTTTCATGTTTTCTGATGGGTTCCAGAGCCAGTGCATCGGTTTTACTGGTATAGGATTCTTCTATTTCTCGATATTGTATTCCATAGAGTTCACATTTAGACTGTAGTTTACTTTTGAATAGGAAATACGGTATACTCTGGAAATTCTGGTTATTCTTTTTACCGATATTCTGTTCCTGTTTTATTTCTTTCAGTTCACCAATAACAACATTGCCGATGTCTTTATCAATACATGTTTTGATTATGTAGTCAACCGACCTGTTCAGGAACTCGTCCACTTTGTTATCTCGCTTATTAGTAAGCCTACTTAATCTGTTAGTGAACTTGTGTTCCATACCCTGTTTATCTTTTACACCCTGCAACCTTGCTTTTTCTTTGTTGTAGAACTGGTTGATAGATTTGATGTGTTTGCCATCAATTATTTCAGCTGTACCTGTAGATGTTTCCACACAGGTTGCAAAGTTATCCAGACCTAAATCGATTGATAGATATTGATTTTTATCCAGATTCATGTCTTCTGGTTTCTTATCATAAACATACTGAATCTGGTAGAACTTGCCGTCATGTTTTGGTACGATCCGGACTTCTGTTAGCTCATCGGATCTGATGTGGTCAGGTAGTTTGAATGTTAATTCATCACCATTTAGTCCATACTGCTTTTTGAATTCCCTGCTCATGCCAAGCTTAAAGTATCTACCGTTGATATTTATTCTCTGAGCAGGGTAAATCAACACGAACCGACCGTTCTTATCCAGATAATTCGGAATATTTACAGGCTGGTCATAGTCTCCATTTTTCTTTTTCTTAAGCAGTTTGAGGAAACTCTTAAAGCTCCTATCTACGACTTTGAGAATCTGTTGTGAATTATCACTATACAACAGGCTGTAGTTATCATTATCCTTGCAATAATGGTAATTGCTGTTGTATGGTAAGAACTTGTTATTATAGAAATAATATTGTCGAACGTTATATACTCCAACATTGTACAGGTTCTTGGATAGTTTACTTAAAGTGTCAACTATCCGGTACTGCTGCTTGTTCATCCGCAGATAGTTCTTGGTGGTGAACTTCATTGTATTGTATATATAACATATTTTGGATATAAAAAATTTTTTTCTGACGACCAGTGGGGTCTAAATTCCTCACTCTTTAAACGAAGTTTAAAGATATCATTTAAACAACTTAAATCTCTGATTTAAGTTTAACTCTAAATTTTTAATTTAGAGTTTTTGATTTAAGGAGAACAGTTAAAACCGTTGGTTTCCTTTAACCCCTACACCCCTTTCTCATGAAACATATCCAGAAACAGAAGTTGTCGGCGGATAATTTAATAAACATCCGCCATTAACTCATTTTTGGTCACATGAAGATAGGTGATAGACCCTGGCATACTGTCATAGTTTAATGTATAAATAGAATCTGAATAATCAATTTTAGCTTCATCTTTATTCTTATTATCTTGTATTTCTTCGATATGAAAAGTTACTGTACCATTTCTAGTTAAAAGTTTCAAATAATGTTGCGTAACATTATTAAGCGATACTTTATCCCCATCATTAATAGTCATATTGGGAGGAATACTTATAGAACTTGTTTCATTCCATGAATAATCAGGATTAGATCCATCAGAACTCTTTGATTTGCTTGGGTCATATTTCATAGTGAAACTATCATTTAAAAGATTATAAACTGCTTCCTCACTTTTTGAAAAACTACTTTCATCACTTATCCAGTATTCTTTGTGGTCATCTGGTTTTAAACTCTCATCTTCATAAATGACATCAA
>NZ_JAHENT010000071.1 GCF_018609725.1 Methanohalobium sp.
AACGCAAGAAAAATATTGTCATCATTTGTTATAAATATTTATAGTCCTATAGTAAAGGATAGACAGTAGATGTAGAGAATGAGGGAAAAACTCTACACCTGTTTAAAGTAGTGGACGAGCGTGTTTAATGGTTGAGTGGGGTTCAGCCATCGGGGAGATGTGATTTAATGTAGTTCTGACTATCCAGCCTGTATAATTGGGGGGTTATCACGGGCTGGGTAGCAAACTTCTTCTATATTTGTCACAACCAACGAACCCTAAAAAAATATAGGTCTTCTGATTTTTAACTTCAGGATGTTATATGGATTTTGTTTGTATTATGTTTCAAACATTTTCGTTCTGATACTGACCTGTGTATCCTTCAATGACCTCTGTGTCCAGTGTATAGAACAACATCTGCATAATTCTGGCATTTTTCTTTAATCTAAATCCTGAAAAGTTGTGGACAACGAGCATGGACTCACTTCTTCCTCTGTATCCGGCGTCCCACAATGCAGTTTCCAGGCTTACACCACACCTTATCAGACTTGACCTTGGTTTTGCAATTGCTGCTATATTTTTTGGCATATTGACGATTTCATTAAAAATAACTTTATAGATACCATTTGGAAGGTTAATCCATCCTTCACTATCAAATTCCAGTGTTTCTCCTTCTGGAATGACCCGTTGTTTATTGTCAAAATCAACAGAACCAGTACCTTTAATTGTTCTTATTTCTTTAAGAGTCATTTCTATTCCGTTTGGCTGTATCTGGGTGTTTTGGTCCGGTAAATTTTCCATGAGTGGTGGAGTCCGGCTCATCATTTTATTTAATTCGTTTTCTGATAACAATGTCATAATATCCTTTTCCAGATGTTTTTAATTATTTTCCTTTCCATTGATTGTAAGTAATAAACTTTTATATATTGGTGGAAAGAAGTAAATATATCAAGGTATAATTATAGATTGTAATAAAAGTATAGGGGTTTTTTTATTCATTCTGATAACTCACTTATAAATATCCAGTTTGCATCTGATTTCCCACTGGGTTCACATGGGAACCTATTTTATAACAACCTTGATGAATTGATGGAGTTATTACCATCTTTCTTTAATTCCGGAGTTGAAAACAACCATTATTGTATCTGGGTTATTTCCGATTATGATTTTGTTACTGTTGAAAAGGCAAAGAAAGCACTAAAAAATACCGGGTTTGATGTAGATTTTTATATTGAATCCGATAAATTTGAAATAACACATGAAAACCAGCTCGGTTTTTCTGATATTACAGGCGTTTTAAATTTCTGGAAACAAAAATATCTCAATGCTATAGATAATGGGTTCAATGGCTTGTGGATGATAGAAAATCTGACCCTTATTTTTGAGAATTATCCATCCTATTATCTCAATTATGAAAGTCTATTGGATGAAATAATAAAAAACAGAAATATGGTGTCGTTGTGTAGCTACGATCTTACTAAATGTTCACAAAACAATACACTTGATTTGATATCCTGCCATGATAGAACATTACTGAAAAAAGATGGTGTATGGAAGTTTCTTGAGGAAAAAACAAATAACAATACAATCTCCAGATTGAATAATACCTTTTATGAAAAAATACTTGACAGCATCTGGTTGGGAGTATGGGTTGTAGATAGTTCTGACAATGTAGTTTTTTTTAACAAAACCATGGAATCAATCTTTGGTGTTCCAAGAGAGGAGATACTTGGAACAAGTCTTATGGATTATATTGCTGAACAGAGACTTGTTGGCGATTCTCACCTTGAAGAGTTGTATTTACACACAAAAATATCCTGCGAACCTGTGACTTATAATGCCCTTGCTTTTTTGACTCCTACCGGGAATATAAATTATCATAATGGAGTATTAGTTCCAATTTTTGATGAAACAGGAAATTATGAGGGTATACTTGGTACGGTTGAAGAGGCAACATCAACAAAGAGAAAAATCAGCGACATATCAATCTGTGATACACTGGAAGCAAAACATAAAATAGAAAAAATCTACGAAACCAGCCCTGTAATAGCGTTTTTGTGGAAAGCTATAAATGGTTGGCCTGTGGAATATGTATCTGAAAACATCACACAATTTGGATATAAGCCGGAAGAGTTTTTATCAGGACAGCTAACATATGTGGACATCGTCCACCCGGATGATGTTGATAAATTAAAATCGGATTTTTCAGTGTATGAAAAACAAAACAAAAATTCCTATTTCACCTCTGATTACAGGATTCTTACCAAAACAGGAGAAACACGCTGGGTGACCGAGAAATCATTGATTATACATAACCAGAAGGGCGCTGTAAAATATCTTCAGGGTATAATTATCGACATAACTGAACGTAAAAAAGCAGAGGAAACTTTACAGCTTGAGGAGTCACGCCTTGAAACACTTTTAAAATTGAATTATATGACAGGAGCATCACTGCAGGAAATTACGGATTTTGCCCGTGAAGAAGCAGTAAGGTTAACTAATAGTAAACTTGGTTACCTTGCTTTCCTAAACTACGACGAATCAATACTTATAATGCACTCGTGGTCAGAAGGTGCAATGAAGGAATGTAAAGTAGAAAACAAACCGTTTGTTTATCCTGTAAAAACAACCGGGCTGTGGGGTGAGGCTGTAAGACAGCGAAAACCAATTATTACCAATAACTATACAGAACCAAGCTCCCTTAAAAAGGGTTATCCTGAGGGACATGTAGGATTGAAAAGGCACATGAATGTCCCGATTTTTGATGGGGAACATATTGTTTTGGTTGCAGGAGTGGGTAATAAAGAGCAAGAATATGATGAATCTGATATTCGCCAGTTAACATTGCTGATGCAAGGAATGTGGAAACTGATTCAGAGAAAACAATTTGAAGAAGCCTTGAAAAAATATTCGAATGAAATTGCTAATATCAATTCGGAACTCAAATCACTTGAAAAGATGAAAAATGAAATTTTAAACGGAAAACCAACATCAACCGGTTATAAAGAATTGTTGGATAGAGAAACATTGGAAACAATCAATGAACAAAGGGACATTGCAATCAATACACTTGTACGTAGTTCAGAACAGATAAACAGTTTAATAGGTTCTCTTTTGTATATGAGCATGGAAGAATCTGGTAAACTTGATTATACCTTTTCTTTACTAAATATCAAAGAGCCTATTAACAGTGCTTATCTTAATTTAGCACTATCAATTGATGAAAAAGATATAAACTTAAATATTGATATACCAGAAAATTTTCCGGAGATTTATGGTGATAAAAATAAATTAACGGACATGTTTACCTATCTAATAGACAATTCTGTAAAATATACTCCAAAGGGCGGAAATATAGATATAAGTGCTTTTGAAGCTGAAAATGACTTATATATAAAAGTAGCTGATAATGGAGAAGGAATCCCGAAAGATTTGGTTCCTACACTTTTTCAGGGGTTTAGTCATTCTGAAGAAACATTAACTCATGGTTTGGAAAAAGCAGGATCAAGCCTTTATGTATGTAAAAAAATTGTAAATGCACATGGGGGTCAAATTTCGGTAGATAGTAAAGAGGGAATAGGGACCACTGTAACTATAGTTATCCCCTTAAAGGGTAAAGATTTGGTTCAATAACTGGCGAGTGAATAAAATGAAAGCAGCATTATTGGGTACATTGTTTCTGTCTGATAAAAGAAAAAATATTTTGATGTATTTATTAGATGGACATAAGAATATAGATGATATCAAAGATGAACTTGCAACCAATACCAGTGCAATAATGACACAAATGAAAATACTTATGGATCAGGGATTGGTAACTCATAATGCCGATTTCTATGAATTGACTACCATGGGTAATGTTATAGTAAAAAAAATGAAGCCATTATTGGATACATTAAATGTCTATGGTGAAAATAAACATTACTGGGAAACCCGGGACTTAAGAGCAATCCCCTCAAACCTTCTTGATAGATTTGAAGAAATAGGTCATAGCAAATTGATAGAGCCAGACTTAAGCCATTTATTTGAGCCTCCAAATGAACTTGTAGAAAGTTTAAAATCAACACAGCATGTTATGACATTTTATTCGTTTTTCTGCCCAGAATTACCAACTACATTCACAGGTCTGGTTAAAAGGGGTGTCAGTTTTGAACTCATCCTCACAAAATCAGTTTTCGAGCGACTAAAAGATGAATTTTCAGAAGAATATCATATTATATCTGGTTCTGACAACGGATGTTTGTACATATGTGATGACAATATAATAAAACCAGCTACTTTAGTTATAACCGATGACCTGATGTTGCTTTCACTTTTTAATGAAGAAGGTGTATTTGACCACAAGAAGCTGATTAGTTTTGACTCATGTGCATTACAATGGGCAAAGGAATTGTTTGAGTATTACAAAAACAAAGCAGAAAAGTAACATTGTAATATTTATCTTGTATCTGTTTTTATTTGTTATCAATAACGGTTTTTAATCCTGTTGTAAATATTAATTGTACATTAATGACATTAACGTGTTTGATAATATTTGAGCCTTTAACTTTGTTTTCAACTTTAATAATATTGATTTGCTTAATATATTACTTTAAGTTATGTTATATATTCTGTCCTCTTAATTAATTAATGTAAATACTATGGCGCTTAGCGCCTTATAGTGAATAATAATTTAGTGAGGCAGGAAGATGACAGAAAACAAATCAAAAGAAGATATTTTAAACGGATTAACCAATGCAGTTATTCAGGGTGACCAGGATTCTGCTAAAGAACTGGCAACAAAAGTGATTGAAAATGGGGGTATGGTGGATCCCTATGAAGCAATTGTCGATGGACTGGCAAAGGGTATGTCCATCATGAGTGACAAATATGAGAATGGAGAAGTATTTGTACCGCATCTTCTGGTAGCTTCAAACGCCATGTATTCAGGGATGAAAGTACTTACACCCTATATAAAAACCGATGAAGCATCAAAACAAGCCATAGTTGTAATCGGAACAGTTCAGGGGGATGTCCATGACATCGGTAAAAACCTTGTAAAAACCATGCTGACTGCATCCGGATTCAATGCAATTGATTTGGGAAACGATGTTCAACTTGATGATTTTGTCGAAAAGGCTAAAGAGTATAAAGCTGATGCCATATCAATGAGTGCTTTGATGACTACCACTATGGGTGGTATGGAAACCGTTATTGATAAGCTCAAAGAAGAGGGATTGAGAGATTCTGTAATTGTCATGGTAGGGGGTGCACCTGTATCTGAAGATTATGCTAATGAGATAGGTGCAGATGCTACATTACCTGATGCAGATTCAGCAGCAGACTGGTTAAAAGATGCTGTGAAAGAACTCGAACCTGCTGAGCGCAGATGGAGTGAAGAGAAAATCAGCACAAGCAAGGTAAAATACAGAGAAGAACTTGCAAAGAAGACGGTTTCTGAAGAAGTGGATATAGGAAGGGAAACTGCCAAAGAAATAATAGATGAAGTTGAAAGTGTGGGTACGAAAGGAAAAGAGGAGATGACATCTATAGAAAGAGTTACCAGTTCACTTGCAGATAAAAAGGTAGACCGTCTCCCAGTTTATCCACTGGCATGTGGTGTAACAAGAAAGTTTGTACCAGCAACATACAAACAGTACGCCATCGACCCTGAAATGTTTGCACAGTCTGCCTATGCAGGTGCCAAATATCTGGATTATGATATGTTTGTAGGTCTGATAGACCTATCGATTACAGCTGGTGACCTTGGTTGTGAAATAACATATCCTGAAGAAGATACACCATCCTCTAAAGGACATATTGAAGATTATGAGGAAATAGAGGTTCCAGAAGTAAAAGAAGGAACACGTGCCTACGAACTTGTGCAGGCAACTAAACTTGCAAAAGAGAAACTGCATGAACTCGGAAAACCGGTTGTGGGTTTCCATGAAGGTCCACTTTTGACCCTTACCCAGTTAATGGGTGCAGACAGAGTAATGATGGATATGAAAACAAATCCCGAGGTCGTACGTGATGCAGTAGATAAATGTGCTGATTATGTCAACTCGGTCACAGAGAAATTCTTTGAAGAGGATGCATGTGATGCATTATGTATTGATAATCTCTGGTCTAACAACAAAATAATGTCTGAAGATGACTACTGGAAATTCGATGGTAAATTCATTGTGGACAAACATGTACCATTGTTTAAAAAATATGACCAGCCGTACATGATTCACAGCTGCGCTGATTCAGTCCATTATGACACCCAGATTAGTAAATTCGGAACAGACCTCTTCAGTTATGCATACTATCCCAATGAAAGAGAACAGGGTTCAAAGAACTATTCAGATCTTATACCAAAATATGGTCATGAATGTTGTATGATGGGTGAAGTGGATCCCATACAGTTCATGGATAATTCTTCTGAGACGATTGACAAGATAAAAAGTGACACTGATAATGTACTGACTGGGGCAATTAACACATTGAAAGAAAATGGTTTGCAGTCAAAGTATGTAGTGTCCACAGGTTGTGAGATACCACCGGGTGGTCCACTGACAGGTGTCAAAGAGATGATAGACCTTGTTAAAGAAAAAGGTCCAGAACTTCAGAAAAAGACAATGGGGTGATATTTTCCTCCATTGTTCTAATTTTTTATGGATTGGGCAAATAAAGAGGTGTAAAAATGAATTTTGGATTGGGCGTTGACACGGGGGGGACTTATACAGACACTATAATCATGGATATATCAACTGGTACTGTAATGGATACAAACAAATCTCTGACTACGTATCCTGAACTGATAACCGGTATTAAAAATGCATTAAATGGTTTAAACAGTAAGTATTTGGAAGATGTAAAGTTTGTATCAGTATCCACTACACTTGCAACAAATTCCATTCTTGAAAGAAAAGGCAGACAGGCAGGTCTAATACTTATTGGTTATTCCATACATAAAAAATTATCTACAGATGTAGTAATATCTGTTAGTGGAGGACATGACGCAAACGGAGATGAAATCGAACCACTAAATGATCTTGATACACTTAAAGAATTTATCCTTGCCAACAAATCAAAAGTATCCTCATTTGCAATATCTTCATATTTTGGAGTAAGAAATCCAGATCATGAACTGCGTGTAAAAAAATTGATTCAAAATCTCACAGACCTTCCTGTTGTTTGTGGACATGAACTGTCCCAGGATCTTGGAGCATATGAAAGGTCTGTAACGGCTTTGCTAAACGCCCAGTTAATCCCTGAAACCAATCAGTTTATAAAATCGATACATTCTGTTATGGACGAAAAAAACATCACTGCAACATTAATGATGATGAAATGTGATGGTTCTCTTATAAAAATAGAAGAAGCTTTGAAGAAACCGGTTGAAACGATTTTTTCTGGTCCGGCTGCAAGTTTAGTAGGAGCTTCACATCTCACAAATCTTGATACATGTGCAACCATTGATGTTGGGGGTACGAGTACTGATGTTTCATTCATGTCAGATGGGATACCAGAGATAAGTGAAACAGGGGCTTTGGTGGGTGGCTGGAAGACGATGGTTAAAGCCATAAATATGGATACATCCGCAATGGGTGGAGATAGCCATGTATGGATTCAGAAAAAGGCATTTATTGGTCCAAAGCGGGTTGTTCCTTTGTGTCAGGCGGCATCTGAATATCCCCAGATAGTGGACAAGCTGGAAACTAATAAAAAAAAGATATCTAAACGAATCATGGATGATGTTATACAGCCAACCACGTTTTTCATGAACAATGGTTCAGTAAAAACCACCCATGAGCTGGGAAGCTATGAGGAAAAAATACTTGATATAATAACAGAATCCGATGAACCTTTATCAATTTCTGATATAGCAAATAGGTCACAAGATCATCCTTTGATGTTTTCGAATACATTGAGGTTACTGGAACAGAACAAATATATCAGCCAAGTAGGTTTCACTCCGACTGATGCACTCCATTTTCTTAATGATTACACCAGATGGAATTCAAAATCCTCTAAAATCGGTGCTGAATTACTTTCAAACCATATCAATATGAATCCAGGTTCATTCAGTTCCTATATAAAAGAGGAGGTTATAAGGACAATTTCACTAAACCTTGTATCCTTTTTTGCAGATGATGTCGAAAAATCCGATATAGGCAAATTATTGAACAAATCCTCATATCTTAATATGAAAATGAACTTGCCTATTGTGTTGATAGGTGCACCTGTTAAAGCCTACTTGAATGATTTGAACACTTTTCTGGAAGCAGAGTTTATAGCTCCCGAGTATTCAGAGGTAGGAAACGCGGTAGGTGCACTTATGGGGAATGTTATCTATAGGACAGAGACGTCTATAAAACCCTATAAACTGGGAAGTAGTAAATATGTGGTATTTTCTGAATCTGGTAGAGAAATTTTTGAAAGCTATGAAAAAGCTAAGGATTATGCCCTTGACCTTACTAAAAGGATTGTTTTTGGGTATATGAAAAGCTATGATCTGGATGAAGACAGTATCCAGTTCAATCTTGATGAAAATGAAATCGGCAAAGGTATGGGGTCTCCGATAGAAACAAAACTGGTGGGTATTGGTGTCGGTAAACCTATTAATAAAGTGAAAGGTGAAAATTATGATGGAAAATACAGTATCAAAACTGGTACACAGGTGCCAAACTGATTCAAATATTGGTTCAGACAGTTTAGAAGGATTTGTAGAGCAGGCACGGGAAAAGGTGGGGATTGAAAATGTAGTGGGAGGCCAGGAATTTATAAATCATCTGGATATTGTATGCAGTAAGATAATAGATTTGTTGAGTTCATCATTTGGACCCAGAGGTCTCAATAAAATTATACTTAATCCAGTCAACGATATGTATCTAACCAGTGATGGGAAAACCATACTTGAGGAGACCGACATATTGCACCCTGTGGTAACATCCTTAAAAGACCTTGCAGGTTCTATGGATAAAACCTGTGGAGATGGTACCAAAACAGCGGTTCTTCTGTCGGCTACACTGGTTAACAGGGCTATTCCACTCATAAATAGAGGTATCCATCCAACTATTATAATAGATGGTTATCAGAAAGCACTTAACAAATCTTACGAAATCCTTCAATTTGAAAGTAAATCAGTCAAATCACAGAAAGATACTTATTCTGCGGTTTTTGCTGCAGCCTCAAGTAAAGGTATAGAAACCCATCAGGCTGAAAGACTTGCAAAAATCATGATTGATTCCATCAAACGGTTAAATGCTATGTCAGAAAATACAGATTTGGATTTAAACGATAACGTAAGAATAATTAAAAAGACAGGTGCTTCTGGAATTGTTTCTTTAAATGGAGTTATACTGGACGAGAAACCTGCAAGATTTGAAATGCCTGATTATATAGAATCTCCCAACGTTTTAATATTAAATCATGACCTTAAAGTGGATAGTGAATATCTAAATCCGCAACATAATATAAACATAGATTCATTTGGAACGGCTTACCAGTTTGAAGAATGTCGCAAGAATATTTTGAAAAATTATGCTGATAAAATCCTTGAAACAGGTGCTGATTTGGTTTTTTGTGAGGGTGAGGTTGACCCATATATAGATTTTTTACTTGCTAAAAATAATATATTGATGTTCAAGAAGATGAAGATGAAAGATATTGAAAAACTTTCCAGAGCAACAGAAGCTGGAATATCTTCTATAAAAGATGATTTAACAAAATCAATCGGATATGCTGATAAAATTGAGGTTAAAAAGGAAAACGGTGAACATCTGGTATATGTAACAGCAAACAGTAAAATGATAACAACTATTATTATCTGGGAACCTGTTAAATATAATCTTGAAAAAGTGGAGGAAGCAGCAGATGATGCACTGAATAATGCTGCGTTTATTCTCAAAAACGGATTAGTTGTTGCTGGAGGAGGGGGTATAGAATTTGGACTTTCGCAAATGCTTAAACTATATGCATCAACAATTGAAGGTAAAGAACAGCTTGCAGTGGTGGAATATGCAAAAGCACTGGAACAGATACCCAGAATACTTGCATTCAATATGGGCATGAATCCAATAGATTCTATTGCAGATATGAAGTATTATTACAATAAGGGTATTGATTCAAGAATCGATGTCTCAGGTCAGGTTGTTAATAACAGTCCACCGTTATATGATTCAGTTACTATTAAAAAACTGGCTATAATTTCTGCAACAGAAACAGCTACTAATATCTTAAAGATAGATGAAATAGTTCCAAAAAGATAATATTTTAATTAATCTCTACAATAGAATATTGGAGTTTGGAGTGGGGTTATAAGTTGAAAAAATCAGATTTTGATTCAGATACATTTGTAATGTATCTATACGTCATGTTTGTGGTGGCTACTGTATTTTACTTTATTTTTACCCAATTTTAAATTGTTAATTATTAAAATTATCACTTAAAAAGTATCCAGTTAGTAGATTCCATATTGTTGATTCAATCTACCTCTAACCATTGTTATTCAAATTTTGGTATTGATATCATCAATACCTTTGATATCATCAGGCTTTTTTTTAATATTAAAGACTTTGATATATTACTTGAAGTTATGTTATATAATTTTCAAGCGTATATAAGAGTAGAACTAATCAAACGAAATTTCTGTTATAAAGGAGGGTTCATAATGTATGGAATTGCAATGGATTTGGGGACAAGTGGTATCAGGGCACAGCTTATAGACCTTGATACAGAAGAAACAATAAAAACTGTACTTACAATGAGGCACCCTCTCCCCGGAGGTAACGTTATAGACCAGCTCGATTTTGCAATCCAGCTTGGTGAAGATGTTGCAACCGAGATAATCCAAGATACAGTTGAAGAAATAATAGATAATTTCAATATTGACCTTTTAGAGATTAAAAAATTATCTGTATGCGGTAATCCTATTCAGCTCTCACTTATCCAGAACACAGAAATAAGAGACCTTGCTTATGCAGGAGAATCCATGCAAAAAAAACTTGGGGTTGAAAATGTAAAACGTGATGCAAAAGTTGTTCCTGCAAATGAGGTTTTCAAGAATCTTAATTTACCAAACTGTACAATCATTATTCCACCATCCATACAACATGAAGTCGGAGCGGATGCACTTGCAATGATGATAGAAACCGATTTTATGAATCAGAAAGAACCCTCTATGGTGACCGATTACGGTACAAATGCAGAAATGGCACTTAAAGTGGGTGACAGAATTATAACAGGTAGTGCGGCTGCAGGTCCTGCAATAGAAGGTCAGGGTATAAACTGTGGAATGCTTGCAGGCCCGGGAGCGATAACTGATGTAAACCCTGAAGGTAACTACTGGAGGCTCACTGTTCTTGATGACAGTATGTTAGAAAGAAAAGGTGACCTTGTAGACCCTGTTGCTGGTGAAGTAATAGAACAATCGGAAACCAGAGCAATTGGTATAACAGGTACAGGCATGATTTCTTTGTTGTCTGTAGCTCTTGAAACAGGTTTGATAAAAACAATGCCTAAGTTGCCTGACGGCAGATTGATCCTTGGTGGTGGAATCGAAATAACTGAGGATGATGTCAGGGAAGCAGGAAAGGCGGTTGGAGCTATCAGAGCTTCGCACCTTACAATGTTAATGGAAGCAGGATTGAACTTTAAAGACCTTGAAAACATGTATATGACCGGTGCATCAGGTACTTATGTAGATGCAGACAAAGCAAGGAGGCTGGGTATTTGTCCCGGTTCGGCAAAAAATATAGTACAATTTGGTAATACATCGATTTCACTAGCAAAAGAACTGATTCTGAACGAATCAAAGCTTGATGAGGTTGTAGAATTTGCACATAAAATAGAAACCGACCATCTGATGATGGCAAAGAGCGAAATGTTTAAGTTGATATATTCGTGTGAATTTTCGTACTGGACCCAGGGTATGCCTCTGGAAATGTATGACCAGATGCTGAAAAGCTTTAATATACAAGGACTTCCAAAACTTGCTGAAAACCCCAGAATTGAAAAACAGGTGACAAAAGATATCAACGACTTAGGTAAAGAGAGTGTTCAGGTATTAAGGAATCTGGGGATAGTTATCGAAAGACCAATTAAAAACTGCAGTTTTTGTTATATATGTGAAGATAAGTGTCCAGAAAAAGCGCTAAAAATAGTCAGTTATAAAGGGGATGTATATCAGGTACATGACAGTCAAAGATGTCTGGGCGTAAGCTGTAAGCGCTGTGTAAATGGATGTCCAAAGAAAGCAATACAATTTAAAAACGTCAAAGTATTAAGTACCCATGAGTCACCTTTTGAAATCGAACAAGCATGATTTTTTATTAGCCCAGAACTGTTTTATTCAATTATTTATCAAATAATCATCAGGTGAATGTATGAGAATAATAATAGTTGGTGGATTTTTGGGGAGTGGAAAAACAACCACTCTCCTAAACCTTGGTAAACATTTAACAGATAATAGTCAAAAGGTCGCCATAATAGTTAACGAAATTGGAGAAATCGGAATTGATGGAGATACAATTACAAATTCGGGGATAGTAACAAAGGAAATAACCAATGGGTGCATCTGCTGTACACTTAAAATTAATATGGAATATACACTTGAAAACTTAAACGAGGAATTAAATCCTGATACTGTAATTATAGAACCGACAGGTCTTGCATTTCCAAATCAGATAAAGCAGGACCTTGAGAATATGGACATTAAAAATCTTTCTTTTGCACCAATTGTAACCCTTGTTGATGGTAGCAGGTTTAAAGCAGAAGTAGACCAAATTCCCAAATTCATATTAACCCAGATTGAAGAAGCCGATATCCTGGGTATTAATAAAAATGACATCGCTGATGCTGAAAATCTAGAAAATACAAGGAAATTCTTAAAAGATAAAAATCCGGAAGCAAAAATCCTTCATTTTTCAGCCAAGCATAAGGATGAATATTTCCAGAACCTTATAAACCTTCTCGATGAAAATAGTAATAAACATAGTCCGGCTGAATTCGAGTACAAGAATTCTATCGATATGTCACAGGTTTCGATGTTTTCAGGTGAGTTTACAGTGTTTTCAAAACAGTTAACATCTGAATCATCAGAAAGAATTGTTAATGAAATTGTCAATGGTATACGATATAGAGTACTTAACAGAAGTCCTGATTTTATAGGTCATATAAAAACTTCTATGGAATTTTTAAACAAAAGAATAAAGTCGAGTGTAACATCTTCTAATGAAGACCCACAGGTAGAAAAGTCGATTTTAGAAAACGAAAACATTTCCTTGCCCAGATTAAAATTCTTGGCAGCCGTTACAGGTATATCAGAAGATGAATTAACAGATATTGTAAAAAATACAATATCACAAAATCTGGAAAATAAAAACATGAATTTTAAGGAAAAAGATGTCCATTGCCATTCTCAAAATGATGCCAACGTAATGGATTCCAGTTATAATTGATTGGTGGGATAAAAATGACAGAAGTAACTGTAAATTCAAGATTATGTGGATTCACACATAAAATAAAAGGTCAAATGGAAGGAGACAAAGTTATCATTGATATTGATACACCCTGTGAAAAAATAAAAAATTTTTCTCATATGGAAGTACCCATGATGGAATTGTTTGATATCAAAGATAACTGTGTCATGGAAAAGGCAAAAGATGCTGACTGTACATCCATTTGTCTTGTCCCGTGTGGTGTACTTCATGTATGCAGGATAGAGGCGGGTTTACTTTCAAAAAGACTGGCAGAAAATGTAGGAAGTGTGGATATAACTTTTGAATAAAAAGTAAACAACGACCTTTAAATGTCGTTTACTTTTCCATATTATAGGCATCTATTAATGGCTCAATTGCTTTTTTGTCCCCTATCTCTACAAGGACAATAGTAGCAGGTTTTTTGATTTCATCGTTGTCTAATGCCTTAATAAGAGGTTGTACACAGGGTTTACCTATTTTTATCAACGCATTGGTTGCATGTTCTTTAACATCAGGATTTCTGAAATCCAGTGAGTTGATAAGTGGCTGGACTGCAGGTTTACCTATTTTGGCAAGTGCATTTGTAGCAGCCTTTCTAACATCCTTATTACTGTCATCCAGAGTATTTATAAGTGGATGGACTGCTTTTTTATCTCCTATATTTCCAAGTATTATTGCAGCATATTTTCTAATTTCGGGATCATTATCATTCAATCTCTGAATCAGTGGGGACACAGTTTTATCAGTATTGATTTTTCCAAGTGCTATCACAGTGTTTTTTCTGATTTTGCTGTTTGCATCATCTAGACATTCAATCAATGGCTCTACTGCTTTTTCATTTCCGATTTCACCAAGGGCATAAATAGCTCCATTTTTGACATCTCTGTTATTTTCATTTTGCAGAAGTATAATAAGGGATTTAACCGCTCTTTCATCACTAATCTCTCCCAGTGCGAGAGCAGAGTAGAGCCGTATTTCCTTGTTTTCATGGTTTACGGTCTTTAGTAATGGTGGAACTGCACTGGATTTTTTTATTTTGCCCAGTGCCAGAGCTGCGCTACTTCTTACCTGGTCTTTTTCTTCACCATCAGTCAGTACTCTTGTAAGGTAATGTGCAGTTTCATTATCTTCGATTTTCCCTAGTGCAATTGCAGCATTGCTCCTTACATTTTCATATTCATCATGAAGCATAGCCCTTATAAGATAATCTTTTGCATCACTATCGCCGATTTCACCGAGAGCATACGCAGCAGTTGCTCTTATTTCAGGGTTGTCTTTAAACATCACTTCTGCAATAGGCTTAACTGTTTTAACGTCCCCGATTTCTGCCAGAGCCATGATGGCACTAATCCTAACATAACCTTTTTCGTCTTTAAGAGCCTTTATAAGCTTTTCCTGTGCATTTTTGCTGTTAATATCTACACCTGCTGCTGATGCACAGCTTCTTGTAGGGTTGTTGTTATATTTTAATGACCATGCCAGTGAATTTGTCTGTTTGTCATTTATGTCATCAAGAGCGTTTGCAATATTGGATATTGAATTTTTGTTTTCCTGTTTATAGGATTTTTTAAGCGGCTGTATCTCTCCGTCCAGTTGTTCATTCTGGAGAGATTCAGTGTTAGTGGTGTAAGTTTTTTCATTGTTTAAAGACCGGGTAAGTGGCTCTATAGCTTTTTCATCCCCTATCTGTACAAGTGCCAGTTGTATGTATTTTTCCAGTTCTTTATCATCGTTGTTGTTCAATGTTTTGATGAGCGGATCAACTGCAGGTTTTCCGATGTTTATCAAAGCATCCGCAACACTAAGTTTAACATCCCTGCTGTTATCGTCATTTAACTTCTTGATCAAAGGTTTTATGCTGCTTTTATTTCTGATTTTGCCAAGTATATCGGCTGCTTTAATTTTGGCATTATCACTATTACTATTGCTTAGTGTCTGTATAAGTGGATCAACAGACGGATCGCCGATTTCAACAAGCAGGTCAGAGACGGTATTCACAACATTTTTGTTTCTGTTATCAAGTTCATTTACCAGTGGACCTGTAGCGGATTCACCAATTTCAAGTATAGCATCAGCAGAGTTTTCCCTGACTTCCTCGTTACCGTCGTTTAAAGCTTTAACAAGAGGTTCTGCAGCTTTGTCATCCTCGATATCACCCAAAACTTCGGCGGCGGAACTCCTGAGATCTTCATCTCTGTCGTTTAACAAAACTTTAACTAATGGGTCAACTGCATTTTTATCTTTTATTTCGCTGAATACTTCTACGACCTGATACCGTACATTACCTTCAGGATCATTTAGAAGAGCATTAATCAGTGGTTCAGCGGCTCTCTTGTCGCCGATATTACCGAGGGCTTTTGCGGCGCTTTCTCTAACATCACTGCTTTTGTCATT
>NZ_JAHENT010000072.1 GCF_018609725.1 Methanohalobium sp.
AGGATAATAGAAATTGATGAATCCTATACCTCTCAGGACTGCTGTAATTGTGGCTACCGGCAAAAAATGCCGTTATACGAGAGAACCTATAACTGTCCCTATTGTGGGTTATCCATCGATAGAGACAAAAATAGTGCAGTAATGATAATGGAGAGGTATTTACGCCAGAATGCCCTGTGAACGGGCTATCAGCGGTTCGCTGATAATTTGCGACGACAGGCCTGTCGATTGGGATGATTCTCAATCATTACCAGGATGATACAGGTACTCGTAGGAATCTCCGCCTTTTTAGGTGGAGTAGTTCACTCACCAATACAAAATCAAAAATCCAATACCCTTAATATCACTAATAACATTAAATAATCCAGAGTAAAATATGGATTTGATTGAACGATATAGGGGCTCTTTACTGGGACTTGCAGTTGGAGATGCACTTGGAGCACCATTGGAATCTAAACCTCCTCATAGTTTTGAACCCATCAACGATATGGTGGAACCTGGTGAATGGACTGATGACACATCACAGGCTTTATGCCTTGCAGAAAGTCTTATAGTGAGAAAAAGGTTTGACCCTATAGACCAACTTGAACGCTATCTTAAATGGTTTAAAACAGGATACCTAAGTAGTAGAAATCAGAGTTTTAACATCGGTCCTACTACAACAAAAAGCCTTCAAGAATTTGAAATCTCACTTGAGCCTATAAGAGAAAGAAATGAAAACTCTGTTACCAATGGTTCATTGATGAGAATTGCTCCTGTACCTCTTACATTTGCTGACAAACCAGAAACCGCAATTGATTGGTCAGGTGAAAGCTCCAAAACCACCCATAATTCAACAATTGCAGTAGATGCTTGTAGATACATGGGTGCATTGATTGTGGGCGCTGTAAACAATTTTCCAAAAGAAGAATTACTTTCTAATTTTTATACACCAATTAGAGGATACTGGGACAAAAAACCGCTCTGTAATCCCATCAATGAAATTGCAAAAGGGTCGTTCAAAAATAAAGAGCCTCCAGAAATCAAATCTGAATTATACACTCCAAAAACTCTGGAAGCCGCACTCTGGGCATTCTATAAGAGTTCATCATTTAAAGAAGGGTGTCTTAAGGCTGTAAACCTTGGTGACGATGCTGATACAGTTGGAGCGGTATATGGACAAATTGCAGGTGCTTATTACGGTAAAAAGAATATACCGGCATCCTGGCTCGATAAACTTGTCCAAAATGAGTTAATAGAATCCTATGCAGATAAACTCATGCATATTGATTGTTAATATTAAAAATAGGTATTTGGTGCGGGGGACGAGATTCGAACTCGCGTATCCCTACGGAACTAGGCCCTCAACCTAGCGCCTTTGGCCGGGCTCGGCAACCCCCGCACATGGGATGTATGGTATAGGAGAATGACATTCTCCTATTTATATTTAAATGTTTATAAATTATTCAATATCTCTTGCATTTCAGTAGCTTTAGTTTTGATTGTATTCCCTGCATTTATAATTAACTGCTGTGAAGAGTAGGAACCATCTGATTCAACTGTGAATAAAAAGGATGATTCATCCTCTTTTACTGAAATCGCATCTATTTCACAGGCTTCTTCACACAATTTACACAGAATACAATCCACCAGGTTTTCCTCAGATACTTTTGCACCTTCTTCATCGAGATAAATTATTCCCTTAGGACATTCGCTTACACATAATCCGCATTTGTCACAATTATTGACCCGAATTAATGGCAGGTTCTTATAGCCACATGCTACACCTGCTTGCCATTTTGCGTTGTCCTTACCCAGTCCTTTATGAGCAAGTGCTTCAAGTACTACTCTCTGGTCTTCCTTTAGCTCTATAATAGGTATATTAGTATCCGCTGGCTGTATACTCGGGTCTGATGAAATAAGGTCCCCGGAATAAACCATTTTTGGACCTTCTGCACTCAATGTTATGGATACTTCACATGAAGGGCAGCCCTCTTCACAGGTGCATTCATCCTGGGTTGTATAGTCATCTATATTTTCAGTTGCAATAGGTATTAACGCCAAGCGAAGTCCAAGTTGCTCATCATAGAGAACTGATGTGTTGTTATAGATGTTTAAGTCATCTATTGCAAAAGTGGGTACATCCGCCAACATCGCTCGACGGATACTGTTTGCAAAGGCAGGTGTTGTATTTGAAAGTACAAACCTTGCTGACCTTTCGGATAATTCAAGCATGTCCACTTTCATAGTCATAAGTTGATATCCCTTTTTTCAATTAAGTTTTACTTTATACTCTTCTACCGCCTTCAGGACGTGTTCCATCATGCGGCACTGGTGTGACATCCTCAATTCTACCAATTCTTATACCTGCTCTTGCAAATGCCCTGATTGCAGCCTGTGCTCCTGGTCCAGGGCTTCGGTGTTTATTACCACCCGGTGCTCTTACTTTTATATGAACACCCTGTACACCTTTGTCTTTTAACATATCTGCTACCTGACGTGCCATCTGCATGGCGGTGTAGGGAGAACTTTCATCTCTTGCTGCTTTTGTAACCATCCCACCAGAAGACTTGGCAAGTGTTTCTGCACCAGTAAGGTCAGTTACAGTTATAATGGTATTATTGAAAGATGATTTTATGTGTGCAACACCCCATATATCTTGTGCCATACTTATCCTCCTTATTCTTCTGCAATAGATGATGCAATCTGGTCAGGCCTTTCAGGATGAGATTCTGTTGATATTGGAGACCCACCATAATAATCTATTGTCATTTCCTCATCTTTTGTAATCAATTTACTGGGTACTGTTACTTTTCTTCCATTTACCGCAATATGGCCATGGGTTATAAATTGTCGTGCCTGTAGAAGTGTTCTTGCAAGCCCAAGTTTGTGAACCTGTGTCTGTAATCTTCTTTCCAAGATTGCATCTGTTGAAAGGGCAAGAATATCATCAATATCAGCATCTTCTTTAAGGATTCCATGTCTTTTAAGTTTCCCAAGAATCTGATCTGCTTCTTTTCTTAAATGACCTGTTAGTTCAGATTCTGCTGATTCTGCAAGAAGTTCCTGTGCTTCTTCTCTGTATTTCCTCAGAGTGCTTTGTGCTTTCCAGACTTCTTTCTTATTCCTAAGTCCGTATTTTTTGATTAATTCAACTTCACTCACCATTCTGGCAGACTGCCATGGATGCTTGGGAGTGTCGAAACTTTTCCGCTTTTTACCAGGATATGCCATAAATAATCACCTTCAGTCATATTGATTTAAAAATCAGCTCTTCTTTTTGCTAACACCGATTGTTGAACCGCCTCTTCCTGTTGATTTGGTTCTCTGACCTCTTACCTTTAATCCTCTTTCGAGCCTTACACCTCGATATGCACGGGTCTTTTTGAGTGTGTTAACATCTTCTCTGAGTGACATGAAGATGTCCTGGCCTAACAGATGTTTATTTTCTCCTGAATATGGGTCTTTCTGCCTGTTAAGCATCCATGACGGTAGATGGGATTCAAAATTGTTGATTGTAGAATTAAGTGTATCAATTTCTTCATCAGAAAGATACCCTATTTTTGTATCAGGGTCAATACCTGATCCTTCAACAACTATGTTTGCTGTTCGCCTACCTATACCCTTTATTCCGGTCAATGCCAATCTAACTGGCTGATCACCAGGTAAATCAGTATTCATTACACGAACAAGATGTTTCATTTCTTCATTTGCCATTTAATATCCTCCTTAAGGATGCAAAATCAATAATACATCCCGTAGCCCCGAAACTTTTTAAAAAGTTTCGACACAGCCAATAAGGCTTATCTATCAAGTATTAGTTTGAAACTGCACTATAGCAGCGTAAGATAGAATTATTAGTATATAAAATTAATTCCCGCGCTGGAAATTAAAGCGCCGAGGGGGAGATTCGAACTCCCGAGGGGCTAACGCCCCACGAGCTTTCCAGGCTCGCGCCTTTCCACTAGACTACCTCGGCTTTTTTCGGGTTAATTATGATTTGTATTACCATATATAATGTTTTTGTTTTTAACTTATTCCAGATTTCCAGATTTTGGGATAAGTGCCTGAATTCATTATTACATTTTCGGTAACAGCTGCTAAACCATTTTCAGTTTCCAGAATTTCATCAGTATCCATACTGGCTTTACAAAGAGCCACAATTTCACCTTTTTGAGTAAACAGGCATACAGTGTCCCCATTACATATATTCGCGTCCAGACTCACAATACCCGGTATTGCAAGTGAAGCACCCCTGCAAATTGCATCCACAGCACTGTCTCTTATAATAATACTTGGAAGATGAGTAAGAGCAACTTCCACAGGTTGTATAAATTTTCTTAATTCTGACTCAGTACCATATTCTTTCCAGAACACATAGGCATCTTTTAAATCATGCAAAGTGGCCATATTATTTTCGCAGAAAGGACCTGTCTTTGTTCTTCTAAGTTCTTGCATATGGGCACCACAACCAATAGCTTCACCTATATCAGTACATAATTTACGAAGATAAGTTCCTGCTTCACATCCAACTTTTAATAACACAGAAGAACCTTTTATTTCCAGTATATTCAGATAATATATAGTTCTTATCCTTAATTTACGTTTGACTGCAGACTTTATGGGAGGTTTTTGAAATATTGAACTTTCAAATTCCTTACAAACCCGAATGATTTCATCTGCTGTTACAGTATCATGTAATTGCATCAAACATACATATTCCTTATTTGAAAGCCTGAGAGTACCTATAGCTTTTGTTGCCTTCTGCAACATTATAGGCAATGCACCAGTTACTTTAGGATCAAGCGAACCAGAATGACCGGCCTTGTTTATATATAAAATATTCTTGACCCAAGAAGTAATTTCATGGCTTGTTGGACCCTTGGGTTTGTCAAGATTTACAACTCCCATATTGATGTGATCATACATAGGACGGTTTTCAGGCGGGCAACCATAGGTTGGATTTGTAAATGGTTTAAATTTTGATTTTTGAACATGTCCACGTTCAATTTCAATTTCAGATTTTGTATCTATATGCAAATCCATGTTAAATCTAACAACTGTTTAGGATTATTTAATAATAAATTATTTAGGAGAAACCACCGAGAATATCAATTGAGAGCCTAAGTATATCTTTTATCTGGGTTTGATTCCATCTACTGGTGTCAACCACTAAATCGTAAATGGACATGTCTGTAAGGTCAATCCCATGTATTTCCCAGTATCTGGCATTTTCTGATGCTTCACGCTTCTTGGTTGATTCAAAAATTTCGTCAAAACTTCCACCTTCGCGTTCTATCAACCTTTCAACACGTACATCAAGTGGAGCTTTTAACCAGATTTTAAGCACATTATCAGTTTCAGCCATGTATCCTGCAAGTCTGCCTTCAAGTATGCAATTGTTTTTCTCACTAGCTATCTTTTGTTGGCGTCGATCAATTTCAAGATCAATTGAGGGATCGGATTCTGCAAAATTACCGAACTCCTCAAGTGTCATCCCATATTCATCTGCCAGTTTTCGAAATACTTCGCCTGCAGAAATCAAATCAACATCATAATATTTTGACAATAGCTTTGACACAGTAGTTGTTCCGCTACCAGGCAAACCACTGATTGTCAGCAACATTTAAGCTCCACCAATGTTTAAGGCTTTCCTTATTAACTGACTGACTGCAAGGGATGTGATGAAATACCACAATATCCAGAACTGAATTGGACCTATTACAGTATTTACAAGTTCCATTTCACCAATAAAAGGGAATACCATTGAAGCGCCTGTATGACCACTAATATAGTAATAAGCCCACATAAACAACGGAAGAGAAATGATACTAATGTAAGCCATTGGTTTGAATTGTTGCTTTGACATTTCCATCTGGTCGCCCATCATTTCAGAACGCTGTTCTTCGAGCTGTTTAATCTTATAGTTGTTTTGGGACAGCTGTGCTTCTCTAAACTCTTTTTGGAAAGCTTTCATACGCTCCTGAGTTTTCCTCATCAGTTCCCAGTCAATAGTATATTTTTGTATAAGTGAAGCATAGAGTGCGGTTATTGCCGCCATCACAAACAGCACTATATGGAAATTTTCCTGCCCTACTAGCATTACCAGAGGATTCATCAAAGTGCCTACTATTTCACCCAATGTCTGTCTGAAGTCACTGCCTATAGCAATGACCCCTACCATAAGTGAAATACCTATAGCCAACAGGAAATAATCAAGGTTCTTTTTTAAATTAGACGACTCCTGTGCCAAAGCAATCCTCACCTAAGTTTTTGTTTATAGAATATTTACAGATTATCAAGTACACCACGTATTTCTTCAAAAACGTCTTCAACATTACCGGTACCATCAATATTTACCAATATATCCTTTCTTTTATAGTAGTCGATTAAAGGTGCTGTCTGATTATTATAGGTATCAAGTCTTTGTTTTATGACCTCTTCTTTGTCATCATCACGCTGGTAAAGCTTACCACCACATACATCACAGATTCCATCATTTTCAGGTGGACTGAACTTAAGATGATAATTAGCACCACAGTTACTGCAAATCCGTCGTCCGCTAAGACGGGTTATCAGTTCTCCCTCTGGTACCTCTATATTTAAAACAACTTCCAGGGGTTTTTCCAGTTTATTGAGTATATCCTCAAGTGCATCTGCCTGATTAACAGTTCGTGGATAACCATCAAGAATATATCCGTTTTCACAATCAGGTTCTACCAGACGATTTTTAATGATACCTATCAAAACTTCATCAGGAACCAGTTCACCTTTATCCATGTATTCCTTTGCTTTACTACCAAGCTCTGTTTCATTTTTAACATTTTCCCTTAATATATCACCAGTTGATATATGGGGTATATTATAAAATTCAGAAAGTTCTTTAGCCTGGGTGCCTTTACCGGCACCAGGCGGTCCAAAGAGTACTATATTCATAAACCAATCACCCCTTTATTTTATCATTCTTTACCAAAGAACGATCTCATCATCGGATGCATCTCCATCATCTGTTCAGATGCAATATCTTCATACAATCTATAAACAATACTTACAGTTAGCAAAAGTCCTGTACCTGATGCTCCACCGATTGTCCCAAGAAGGCTTGCAACCAGTGTAAGGAAACCAATAAATGCTCCACCAATAACCGTTACTTTTGGTATATAACGCTCCATTACTTTTTCAATACTTCCGATGTTTCTTCTGAAACCGGGTATCTGCATACCTGAATTGAATATCTTTTTAGCAGTTGGTTTTGGACCCATTCCTGTTGTTTCTATCCAGAATATCGCAAAGATTATTCCTCCACCAATCAGCATGATAGCATCCACAAGGACATGCAGCCCTATCTGCCAGGTTGCAGGTGGTGCTACTGGATATTGTGTATAGGCTTCTCTTACAAGCGATGGTATCCAATCTTGTGGACTTCTTATTGGAGACAGATAATACATGAAACCACTTATTGGAGTGGAACCACTATATTCACCCAGAAATCCAAGTCCACTCCTGTGTAACACCAAACCTATCAGTTGAAGGTTTGCCTGTAATGCTCTAACAAGAATCATTGGGAGAACTGATGCGTAAATAAGTTTTACAGGGTAACGTCCTCTAGCCCCTTTTACTGAACTGTGAGCCAGTGGAATTTCAATTCGGGTACTTTCCACATACACAACAAGAAGGAAAATTATAACAGTGGTTATAAGTGCCAAGATACCCGCATTCAGTAATAGAAACATCGGGTCAACAGATATTGCTTCCGAACCAAAATTCTGAATAATATAAATCCATTTTGGAATTATCCCTACAGGCAATCCATCTTCACCAGGAACCCAATTAATAATTCCTGTAACTATCTGCTGAGATACACCTGCAACAATAAATAATCCGACACCTGAACCTATACCCCATTTGGATATAATTTCATCCATGAAAAGAATCAGTATACCGCCGATAAATATCTGAACAAACAGGATTGCACTCATAACTCCTGTACCTACTCCAAGTGCGGCAGCTACTGACTCACTTGGCTGAATGAATCCCCCAAACATTTGAGGCAATGTTTGAAGAATTATCATTATAATTACCAGGAACTTTTGTGCACCCTGAAAAAGTGCCTGATCATTTGGATCGGAAAGATCAAGTTTGACTACATCCGCACCCACAAGTAATTGAAGTACAATGGATGCTGTTACAATAGGTCCTATTCCAAGCATCATTAACGAACCAGATGCACCGGCAAAGAACGCTCTATATGATTCGAACAGGTCAATTGATTCTGCTGACAGACCAAACAAGGGCACATTTGTCAAAATGAAATATAGCATCAATATACCCAATGTCCACATTAATTTAGTTTTAAAGTGGACGTGCCCTTCTGGACTTGATACCGCCGGTAACCTGCTGAAAATCGGCTCCAAACTCTCCCTGAGACTCATTTAATTACACCCTTTAAAATTATTAGTAAGTTCTACAACTTAGTTTGTTCCACTTATATGGTTATTCTGATTCTATACAGGTACCATTGGATTTTTCAATTTTATCTTTTGCAGCGTTGGAAAAGTTACGTGCAGTCACTACCAGACTTTTTGTAACTTTTCCTGCACCAAGCACTTTGTTAATGTCAAGACTATTAAGGTCTATATGGTATGCACCATCTTTTTCTTCTGCAATTCCATCATCAACAAGTTGCTCTATGAGTTCATCAAGTTCTCCAACATTTACAATTGATTCTTTGTATATGTTCTTTTTAGGTACTTCAAACCCATATTTACCAAATGTCTGTCCACGTTTCATTGACCTTGTGACATTATGTTTACGTGTACCTGAATTACCGCGTCCACCGCGATTTCCAGCACCACGTCGGTTTTTACTGGTGCCTCCTCCACAGGTACGTGTACCCCTGTACTTTTTTGTTTTTGTTTTGACCATAGTATCACTTACCTCATTTTATGCAATAATGCATTGATATTTTCTCCATGGTTTCCAAGTTCGCCTCTTTGCTGTGCGGTCTTTTTAATACCACGATGTCCTTTTCTTGGTGGATGCAACCTAAGTACAGGTTTAAGCTTGGGTACATCATTTAATGTTGCTTCATTGTTGCATACTGCTTCTGCAAAAGAGGCAATTGAATCATACTCTGTATTTTCTGCAATATACTCATCGGTAAGCTGTGCTCCACCTTCAAGTGTTCCGCGTTTTTCCAGCAATTGTGTTAGTGTATCTGAATTAATGGTTCCATAAGCAACGTAATCTTTAACTTTCTGAACCATTCCAAGATTACTCGGATTCTCATCCAGAACTACACAATGGTTCACCTTGTTTAAACGAAGCATTTTTAGGGTATCTTCGATGGTGTACATTACATCCACATTACCCCTCAATCTGACCACTGCGTACATCTAAAACCTCCGATTCTTCATAATTTAAAGGATACTTAATAGTACTAGTCCGGGTAAGTGCATTGTATGTTGCTTTTGCAAAATTCAAAGTTGTACGGGTCTTACCCTCTGTTCTGGTCCAAACATCTTTAATGCCTGCCTTTTCCAGAACTTTTACAGCAGTGTCTCCTGCAGCCAATCCAAGCCCTCTTGGAGCTGGTTTGAGGACAACTTTTACACTGCCTGCTTTACCTTCTACTTCTGTGGGTACTGTATGTGAGAGACCGCAACCACATTCCCATGAACCGCAACCACGGTTTATACGGGTAACATTAATCTTTGCAGTATCGATGGCTTTTCTGATGGCTGGACCTACCTGACCATCTTTAGCCTGTCCAAATCCAACATAACCATTGCCATTACCAACTATAACTGTAGCTCTGAATTTCACACGACGACCTGAGTCGGTCATCCTTTGTACCATATTAATGTCCAAAACTTCATCATCAAGATCAGTCAAAAGAGTATCTACAATTTTTGCTTCCCTTATGGGCAAACCTGAATCAATTGCTTCATCCATGGTTGATATCTGCCCGTCCTGGACCATTTTTCCAAGTTTAGTCTGTGGAACCCACTCATCATTTTCATTATCCATTTAATCACCTTAACTGAATTCAGAATAAATTTTTTCTTGTGTTGCATCGAACTGTTCAGGGAGATTGGATTTATCCATATATTCTGCCACATGTTCTCCTCTTATACGTTCTTCAGACGGGAATATAGAGGGGTTATGCGGTACATCCATTCCTGCATCAACAATTCCTTTCAAACTTGCATATATACGAGATCCTGATGATGATGAATGAAGTCCAATATCCAGCACACCTGTTTCGTACCCTTCATCAAGGGCTTTAAGACCAAACAGTAGCCCTGTCAGGTATGCTGCTGTAATATTACCAGTTGATTCTTCGTAACCGTATTTTTTCAATTCGGTTGAAGTTGCGGATAATAATACATCATCGCCATCAGATTCAGGTGTTATAAGCTGTATCTGTATATTGTTTAAACTTTTTCTGACAACAACTCGGTCTTCATCGGATAAAAGTAGCCTTAGTCGTTGATGATAATCTGTGCGTCCTTCTCTTCTTCTTCTGAATGGGACATTATATCGGGGTCCTGTTGCCATTATATACCTCCTTTACTAATAATTTACAGATGATTTAACAATTAACGAGTTCTTTCGACCCCTAAATGAGCTTCAAGATGTGCAGTACTACGGAATTGTCCACCTTTTGCCTGACGATAAAGTTTACAGTATGTAGACCTATCCAAAGTTCCATCATCACGTAATTCTTTGAGACGTTTTCGAAGTGCTCTGATCTTTTTCATCCATTGTTCCTTTTCAGGTTTTCTTGCTCCCTTCTTACCTTTCCTTGAACCGTGGCCCTTACGATGCCCGTATTTTCTTTTAGCATCTCTTTCTCTTGCACGGCTTCTACTTACACCTTTAATAGGTTGTGCCTTAATGTTACCGTTTTCTATCTGCTCACGGATGTCTTCTCTTGTGATAGCAGCTGCTACATCATCAGAAGCTTCAGGGTTTACCCATACCCTGTTAACACCACAACCCAGAATCTTGGCAGCAAGTTTTTTCTGGTTGGATACATCAGCCATTATTCTTCACCTCTTGATGGGTTAAGAACTTTGATACCAAGTTCTGCTGCTTTTTCTTCAATCATGGTTCTCTTTTTAGCGCCTACTGTTCTTCCAATCCTTATAGCTTCAGAAGACGGATTGGATATGTTTTCTACATCTTTAACATTGTATACAAGAATTTCAGTGTAACCTGATGGATGGAGTCCCTTTACTGCTTCTGGACTTCCATATCCCACTTTTACAAGAGAACCTTTTGCTTTTATCCCTTTGCGAAGTTTACTGTTAACTCCTTTAGGCCTTCTCCAACTGGATGGCATCCGTTTAAGCCGATGGGAGTCCACCCGGTTAAAAGAAGGTTTTTTGCTTTTTTGTACCTTCCTAATATTAAACAATCGTTTGGATTCTTCATCCATTTCAAGTTCAGATACATTAGATTCGTTATCTTTTGCCATTCAGACCACCTACGTTATGCCTTCTCCACGATGTAGATTCCATCTTGGAATATACGCGGGTCAAACCTGTTGATTTTGGTTGTCTGTTCAATATTTGCTGCAGTTTGACCTACATCTTCTTTGTTAATACCGGTAATTATTATCTCATCACCATTTACCTCAACAGAAGTATCTCCAATAATATCTGCTACACGTGGTTTTTTCTCACCCAAGAAATTGGAAATCGTAAACTTGTTTCCATCAACTTTAAGCTGCATTGGAAAGTGAGAATAAACTACTTTCATTTTATATTCAAAACCTTCAGTTACTCCTGTCATCATATTGCGTAGATGAGCAGCGAAAGTACCAATTATTGCTTTTTTGTCCCTTCTTGTAGACAATGCTTCAATGGTTACTTCAGAATCTGTAGGAGTTATAGCCACACCTGGATACCACATAAATTTTTTATTCATGCCCTTTGGACCTGTTACAGTTAGATATTTCCCATCTAATGATACTGTGATATCTTCAGGAATTGATACCGTCGTCCTGAGTTCTTTTGCCATATTCATCACTCCATGTCATCAAATTAATATACATAAGCAAGGAGCTGGCCACCAACATTTTCATCACGTGCTTCATATTGGGACTTGACACCCTTTGAAGTTGTAAGAATCAATGCTCCAAAATTTTTACCGGGTAAAAACTGTTTTTCCCAACCTTCAAAATTAACTGTACTTACAGAATAACGTGGTTTAATAGCCCCACAATTATTGATTCTTCCTGCTAATTTTACGTTATATATTCCAGCTTTACCATCTTCGACCAGTTCAAATTCACCTATGTATCCATAATCTTTCATTACACTCAAAACATTACCTATCAATTTAGACGCAGGTTGAATTGTACAGGATTCTTTACCTACATTTTCTGCGTTTTTTATGGTTGATAATGCATTAGCAAGTGGATCCAATAATACCATATTTCTCCTCCTCAGGTATATTTTTCAAATCCCATATCATGTGCCATTTCTCTGAAACAATGCCTGCACATGTATATTCCATATTTACGTACCAGAGACTGTTTTCTGCCACATCTTTTACACTGGCTGGCTCCTCTTCCAAAACTTTTCGTAGTCTTGACCGTTATACCACCTCCACCGAGTATTTATCTTTAAAGAATTCTATTGAATCTTCTTTTGTTATTTTATGTGAACCCGGAATTTTTCGACTTTCAACTTTTCTGTCTTTTATCCTGTAACCGGGACGTGTCACAACGACCATTATATCCATGCCAAAAATACCTATGTTTGGATCATACTTCATACCCGGAAAATCAGTGTGCTCGTCGATTCCGAACGCAACATTTCCTGATTCATCAAATTGTGATTCATCTAATCTATTTTCAGCGATGCTGAGGGATGTTTCCAAAAATTCCTGTGCATTTTTTCCACGAAGAGTTACCTTGCATCCGATTGGCTCACGTTTTCTTATACCAAACGCTGGTTGAGTTCTTTTTGCGTATGTCCTTACACCGGTTTGCCCAGTAATTGTTTGTAAAATTTGCTCGGCGTTTACCAGTGTCTGGCCACTTTCTCCAACACCCATATGAACAACTACTTTATCAATTTTAGGAGTCCTCATCGGATTGTCAGAATCACTCATTTGTTTCACCACCTAATTCGCCCAAATTTATCTCAGGCTTGTCTTCACCAATAACCACTACATAATCTTCAATAGTCTCAAAATCATAATTTTGTCCTGATATTTCAACTGTATTATCTTCAGAACTCCTTGTCTTTGTAATGGTTTTGATAGTACCTATTTCTCCGGTATGTTTTCCACCTACAATCATCGCAAGGTTTCCTTCTTTGTATTCCAGATGATTTACAATGTTTTTATCAGGTACTGTTATAATGATTGAATCCTTAGCTTTATAATCATTTGAACCTATCAAGTTTGTACCATCACTAAGGTTAAGCTGTATAGCTCCAGATTTTACCATTGTTTTATCATTAATTTTACACAGCTTATTTGTGTCGCTTTCTTCAAGTTTTTGAAGGATTAATTTGCTTTTCTGATTAATTAACAACCGATATGATTCATTCATTTCAGGGATGGTAATAATATCGAAAAGCCCTACAGGGAATTTTAAATCTTTTTTTGGTTTTCCGTCTACCAGAATCTTACCCTGTGATAGTACTCTCTTTGCTTCTGAGCGATTATCTACAAGACCCAACATGTCCCTGAGTATTACCGAAATTGGCATGCTCTGTTCTTTATGGTGGGGTCCAGGGCTTGTAGTTGTTACCCATTTGTTAGATTTCTTTGCTACCCTCCAACTATTCGGGATAGAAATCCTTTTTTGATGTTTTCCCACATAACCACCTTATTTTATCTTCTTTTACTGATAACTGTCTTTCTATTTTCATCTTCCATGTTAAGAGATGTAATCATAACATTTGAAGGGTCTAAAGGTCTTGCCATTTCTGTTCCATCTGCTTTTGGAACTGTAACACCTTCAATATAAATTACTCCATCCTTTAACGAGACATTTTCCACTTTACCTGTAGTAGTAGCGTGGTCACCTCTAAGGACCTTTACAGTATCTCCTACAATAACACTTACACTTCTGGTTCCGTATTTTTCACGTAATTCTTTTGAAAGCGGTGCTGCCATGAAATTTTGCTTCTTATGCAAGGGTGCATTGTAGCGAGATTTTATTTGTTTCCTTGGTTGTTTTGATGACATTGATTACACCTCAGACTATCATAGATGCTGTTGTTCCAACTTTGGGGAACCGTTCTGCCGCTTCTCTTGCAATCGGCCCTTTGATATCGGTTCCTTTTGGAAATCCTGATATATCTGTGATTACTACTGCATTGTCCTCGAATGATACATGAAGGCCATCTGGCCGTCTATATTCCTTCTTTTGTCGAACAATTACTGCATACAATATCTGCTTTCTCATTTCAGGAGTACCCTTTTTCACAGATACTACACACATATCTCCGATTCCTGCTTTTGGATGTCTGCTTTTGACACCCCTGTAATTTTTCACAGAAATGATTTCCACTACTTTCGCACCAGTATTATCCACACAATTTAAATTTGCACCAGTATTCAAAGATCTTGGAATTTTTGATCTTCTGGCTCTCATTGTTGTTCACCCGCTTCAACTACTACAAAAGATTTGGTTTTACTCAGTGGACGACATTCTGCGATTTTTACTACATCACCCTCCTTTGCATCAATGCAGGGTGGATTATGTGCAGAAATCTTTGAGTGTCGTTTTTCATATCTTTGGTATTTTTTAATAAGCCTTTCATAGTTTCGCTGAATAGTGACTGTTTTATCTCTGTCATCACTTATCACAGTTCCTACAAGGACCTGTCCTCGTACGGATAAATTACCATGAAAAGGACAGTTCGTATCATCACATTCTTTAGATGGTGATTGTACATCCAATCCAATATCCTTGGTCATGAATATTACCTCAATGCATTTTTTTTATGTTCTTGGTTCGGCTTTCAGGCTGTGAGAGCAATAATTTCCCATTAACTTTCACATGTTTTACCAAATATTTGTCTCCAGATTCCACCAGAACTTTGAAGACAAAATTTGCGTTTGCCTTTGGAACCATTTTATTGTTATTATCTGTTACTATTATCAACGTGTTTTTTGTTTCATCCTGAACTACACCGTTTATGTTATCCAGTAATGGATTTGTGGATTCCACCACATCAACGGGCAGCCCTATCAATTCATGGTATACCAAATTTGAAGGGGTTCTCTCCAATTTAGATCTCCTTGAATTCACGCTGAATTGTCTTTATCCGTGCAACGGTTCTTTTAAGTTCACCAATTCTTCCAGGGTTTTCTGGCGATCCTCCTGCAGATGTCAGAGCCTTTTCATTGGAAAGTTCAGTCTGAAATTTTTCTATTTCATCTTTTCTTTCCTGAGGACTCATATTCCTAATTTCATTATTACGAAGAATTGCCATTATTTGTCCTCCCTGTGAATTCTTGCCATTGGATGCCAGTAATTGTGACCCTCATGTTTATGTTGCCAGACACCATTTACTTCTCTTCGTTCTTCCCATTCATACTGAGAATTTTCTACTTCTGATACTTCTGATTCTGTAACATCTCCTGTTTCAGACTCTGGTTCTGATTCAACACTTGTCTCTTCTGATGATTCTGCAACTTCTTCTGTTTCGGACTCAGCTTCAGCAACTTCACCAGTTGTTTCTTCTTCAACCAGTTCCTGGATACCTGATTCTTCACTTTCTTCCTCTACAACCTCAAATTCTTCTTCCATTTCTTCTGGTTCAACTTCTTCCAGTTTGAATGTATCAGGTAATACTGCATCAGGATGTATAATCCTTACCTTGCATCCGATAGTACCAAGCTTTTTAACAGCAGTCGCAAAGCCTTCATCCACTATATCATCTACAGGTTTGCCTGCGTGTTTGATATAACCTCTGACCAGCTTTTCAACTCTGGCTCTTGGACCTGTTAGTTTACCAGACATTATAATTTCACAGCCAAGAGCACCAGCACCCATTATTGCTCTGATTGCGTTATGTCCAGCTTTTCTAAAGTACCATCCGCGTTCAATTGATGCTGCAAGCCGGGTTGCCATCATCTGAGCGTTTAATTCAGGTGTTTTTACTTCCTGAGCATCAATCTGCGGATTGTCCATGTTATACAGTTTATCCACATCACGGGTTAATTTCCGGATGACCTTTCCACCCTTACCAATTACCATACCTGGTTTTTCAGCATATATTGTAATCTGGGTGCCCATGGGTGTACGGTTGATTTCCATACCGCCGTAACCCGCTCTGTTAAGCTGTTTTGCAAAATATTCATCAAGAGATGCTTTTACATATCCATCAGTGACGAATTTATTCTCAATTGCCATTCTTTAATTACACCTCACTCAAAATCATTTCAAGGTTCACCGTCTCGGTGTTTTCAGGTGTTGCACGTCCCCTTGCTCTCGGACGCATCCCCTGAATTACTCTGCCCTTTTTGGCGGAGATGTGTGCTATTTTCATATTTTCTGGTTCAAGCCCTTTGTATTCTGCGTTATTCTCCGCGTTTTGGATTACTTTGAGAAATTCTTGTGCTACTTTTACAGGAAAACGCCCTTCAGCCATAGAACCTTTTCTATGTCCACAACTGTCATTGTGACTTTTCATAGGTACTGCCTGTTTAAATTGTATCACATTTTCAAGATACTGTTTTGCAGTACTGGTCTTCATTCCTTTAATTTCTCTGGATAATTCGCGTGAGGTTTTGGGTGATATATGAAGTTCAGAACCCATTGCTTTTGCACTTGTTTCAGGGTCTAATTCTTTGGAGTAATTTGTTCGTGCCATTTATATCACCTTACTTGAGAGGTACAAATTTACTTGAACGGGTTGCACCTACACCTGCACTACCGTGTTTAACGACACCTCTTGACATTGCATATTCTCCTACTCTATGACCCAGCATTTCAGGTGCTATATCTATTTTTACAAATCTGGTACCGTTATAAACTTCTATGCTTTTTCCAACCATTTCAGGAAGGATAACCATAGCTCTGTCATGTGTTCTAACGGATTCTTTACCATCTCTAAACTGCTGGAGTACCTTTTTCTGGTTTTCTGTAAATCCTCTTCTGATACTACGACGCTGACTTGATGACAATAATTCAGCAAATTCCTCTATTGTCAGCTCTTTTAATTCTTCAAGAGTTTTTCCACGAAACTTAAATTCGCCTTTTCGTTTTGGAACTCTTGTTGATGATTTTTTAGACATATATACGCCTCCTCAAAAATAGATTAACGTTTACCTGTCCTGCGTGATGCAATATGACCTACTTTACGTCCTGCTGGCCTATTCCTGCCAACTGTGGTTGGTTTTCCGGGATGTTTCCTGTTACCTCCACCAAATGGATGGTCTACCGAGTTCATGGCAACTCCAGAAACTCTTGGATATTTTTGAGCACTGGATTTCAGTTTATTATACTTTTTACCAGCCTTCAAGAACGGTTTATCAACTCTACCTCCACCTGCTACAATACCTATTGTTGCCTTGCACTTTGGATTAAACCATTTTAATTCTCCAGAAGGCATTTCAACAATTGCTTTTCCTCTTTCATGGGATACAAGTGTTGCATAAGTTCCTGATGAGCGTCCAAAACAGCCACCATCATTTGGTTTGGATTCAACGTTACAGATAGGAACTCCTTCAGGTATATCGGATAATGGTAATGTGTTACCTGGTTTTATTTCTGCAGAACTCCCGCAGGCTAATTTTTCACCTACTGAAATACCTTCAGGTACCAGAACCAAACGTTCATCTCCATTTTCAAATTCTACTCTTGCAATAGGTGCTGAACGTGAAGGGTCATGAGTGATTTCTGTAACTGTTCCATACAAAGTTTCATTTTCACCGATATTTGGGTGTTTTAATGATGCTTTATACTTATGAGATGGTGCTCGATAATTCGGCCCACCACGTCCTCTGTTTTGAGATATTATCCTTTTTGCCATAATATCGCCTCATACCAAACCTATTCTGGTTGCGATCTCGTGAGCGGCATCTTCAGCTTCAAATTTCACTACCGCTTTTTTTGTTCCTTTCATAGTAGTCATTGTATGAACTTTGTTCACTGAAAACCCATACATTTCTTCCAGTTCTTTCTTGATCTGGTGCTTATTAGCTCTGGTATCGACAATGAATTGCAACTTATTGTCTTCCATCAGCATCATTGCTTTTTCAGTGACAAACGGATTTTCTATCACACTCATCTGTACATACCCTCCAGACTGGATATTGCTGATTCTGTCCAGACTGTCAAACGTCCTGCATGTGTACCTGGTGCCAGTAATTCAGCATTTAATGAACCGACGGTTGCCACTTCAACGCCTGGTAAATTTCTTGCAGCTTTTATGACTGAATTATTATCACTTACAACAATAAGAACGCTCTTTTTTTGTCTGTATTTTCTACCTCTGGATTTGCCTTTACCAGCTCTTACATGCCTTCCATCTTTTGCACGGAGAACATCATCATAGAGGCCTGCTGTCTTAAGGAAATTGACAACATCCTTAGTTTTTGTCAGGTTTTCTAGTTCATCATCTGCAACAACTGGAAGTTCTACATCAAAAACATGCCCTCGGTTTTTTGCCAGTTCAGGGTTAGTTGTTGCTGCTATGGCTGAACGGATTGCAAGTTTTTTCTCTTTTTTATTAATCTTCTCAGTTCTGTCAGTTTCTGGTTTTGGAGGATGTGCACGTCTGCCTCCTACTGCCTGAGGCACTCTTGCTGCTCTACTGCTGTTAGTAAGCCTTGGAACCATTCCAACTCCTCTTCCTGAACCCCAGGAAACTGCAGAAGTATTCAACCCTGCACGTGCATATGGACCATATGACTGCAATCTGTTTGCCTGTGATGACAATACAGCTTTTTTAATAAGGTCTGGTCGGTGGGATTCATTGAAGACTTGAGGCAGGTTTATTTCATTTTTAACATTACCTGATAAGTCAATAACATTTACTTTACTCAATTATTTCACCCCTGTTTGGATTGAGTATTCAAATGAACAATTTGCGGTTCTTTGGTGCTGGATACTTTTGACCTTATAGGATCTCTGAATCTCACAAGCCTTTTTGATGGCCCCGGAACACTGCCTTTTATAAGTACATAATTACCTCTGACAAGTCCGTAATCTAGGAAACCACCATCAGGGTTTATTTCTGAACCGTCATTTGATACCTTTATAATCCTCTTATTGTATTCAGTTCGCTGATGATATCCCATCTGCCCCATCTGGGGAACTCTCCAGCTAATGTGTGCTGGATGCCATGGACCGAGTGTACCAACCTGCCTTGCACTTCCTGCACGATTGTGTTTATGTTTGGCAATCTGGATGCCCCATCTTTTAACTGGTCCCTGAGTACCTTTTCCGGTTGTAATGGCTGCTATATCTACAATTCCACCGGGATTGAAAACATCTGTAATACTTATTTTTGTACCAAGTATTGATTTTGCGTATTCGAATTTTTCTTTCATATCACTGCCACTAACACCGGTTTCCATGATGTCTGATTTCTTTTTAGGGACTCCTGTTAGATTAGAAGGAAGTGTGTAAGTAACCACTCTCAAATCTTTTACAGTGCCATCGTCAATCAAGGATTCCATTTTTTCCAGTGATTTTTCTGTGTCATGGTTGTCAGGTGACTTAACCTTTCGCAGGACATCTGAATCAAGGTCAGTTGCCCAAGCTTCTGCTACAGGTTTTTTACCATATTCAGAATCCTTGTAAGCCCTAATAGATGCAACACCTATATCAGGTGTTTCCACTACTGTTGCAGGTACTGATATTTCTGCACCCTCTGTAACACTATTTTTAGTATCGTCAATCATTATTACATGGGTCATTCCTACCTTGTAACCTGCAAAGTCCTGTAATTTAGGGCTGCCATCAAGGTTTGGCCATGATCTAAATTTTGGGATGTGACTCTTCGCTCTTTTACGTGGACTGTACGCGAGCGAACCTCTATTTGGTCGTCCTACATCTGGCATTTTTTAACCTCTAATTATCTTTTAAATCATAGATTTAATATGCATTTACCATTCAATATCTTAATAGAAAAGCCGTTTAACGGTAAATGTAGAATAGAATCAACCCAGCATCCAGTGGTATTAAATCCAAACCAGCAACTGTCCTCTATGACAACTCTACCGGATATGGTCTTCACTGGTATTATTGGGTCATCTATCCCAATGAATTGCGTTCATCACCAAAAGGTTTGAACATTCATGTGTTCTTTTACACGCTATTACGCGTAAAAGCAGGCATCTATGATTGGCCTGATGAACACCATATGTAAACCGACTTTTCTACACTTATATCATCAACTTCATACAAATGTTTTATTTGACGGGAAGTCGATACTGATATCTAACGTCGTTTGTTAAAAGACGATGTAATATTTAAAACCTACGCATAACTAAAAAATTTACATTCTATCAAACACAATAATTTACGGTTTTTTAGCACTGGTTTCTATCAATCGAGATATATTCTCCTTTCCCAGTTCAAACGCCTTTAAATTTATATCCACTGTTTTTGGCGGCACCAGATCTTTTATACATTCTTCCAATCTGTTTTTACCAATTGGGAGATAACTGGAAACAGCCCCCACCATTACAACATTCATCGATTGAGGATGGCCGGCTTTAATTGCAAGTTCAGAAGCATCCAGTGGATACACTTCATATTTCTTTTTTAGTGTATTTATAATCTCTGAGACATCAGGATACTGGTCAGATGATGTCACTGTCACCGGATATACTGGTTTTGTATTTAGAACTACTATACCGTTTTCAGATAGATAATTTATATATCTGATTGCTTCCACAGGTTCAAGAGCAAGTAGAACATCAGCACCCTGCTCGGGTATCATTGAGCCAAGGTCTGTGCCTATTCTAACATGGTTTATTACTGAACCCCCTCTCTGTGCCATTCCATGAGTTTCAGCAGCACGTACAGGCAAATTTTCAAGTACAGAGGAATTACCGATAATATCAGATGCCAGTATTGTTCCCTGACCTCCTACACCTGCTATCACCAAATCCAGTTTATTATTTGTATTCATTTTTCAACCTCCATAATGGCATCGAATTTACAAAGCTGTGCACATACTCCACACCCAGTACACATTGAATTAATTCTTGCTTTTTTAAGTGATGCATCAAACTCTATTGCAGGACAGCCGAAATATACACACTGCTTGCACCCTGTACATTTTTCTTCATCTATAGTGTAAGGGTTGCGTTTAATTCCTGCACGTCTGGCATCTATAACACACTGTTGCTGTGATATGACAACTGATGTACCTTCAAATTCTTTTGCCCGTTTAAAAACATCTACAGCACTATCATAATCATAAGGGTCAACGACTTCCACAAACTCAGCACCAAGACCTCTGCAGAGTTGATCAAACGAGACTTCCAGTGTATCTTCATAGGTTGCGGTTTTTCCCATTCCCGGATTGGGCTGGTGACCTGTCATAGCTGTTACACGATTGTCAAGTATTGTAACTGTAATGTCCGCCTTGTTGTAAACAGAATTTAACAGAGAATTTATACCGGTATGCAAAAATGTGGAATCACCTATGGCACAGCACACAGGTCTTTTTTCTCCTGCTTGATAGATACCTGATGCAACGCTTATACTTGCACCCATGCACAGTGTTGTATCAACTGTTCCTCCCTGAACACCCAAGGTATAACAACCGATATCATTTGGATATATCGCATCAGAACCAAAAGCTTTTTTCATGGCATAGTAGGATGCCCTGTGAGAACAACCCGGACACATCGCAGGTGGACGAGAGGGCAGTTTGAGTTCACTTTCCAAGATGAGTGATGGTTCAGCATATGTCAAACCAAACGCTTTAGAAATTGCCTTTTCACATTTATCAATATTGAGTTCTCCTTCTCTAGGTACGTACTCTCCGTTTTTACCGGTTTTACCAAGAATTCTAACGTTTACCCCTTTGTCTTCTGCAAGTGCTCTGACATGTTCTTCTACAAAAGGCTCCAGTTCCTCTACAACCAATAAAGTATCTACATTATCAAACAATTCAAGGATTAAATCATCAGGTAATGGATAGGTACCGATTTTTAAAACCGATGCGTTAACACCCAATCTGTCGAGTGCTTCTCTGGCATATACATAAGAAATTCCGGAAGCTATTACACCGAAACTTGATTCTTCATTAATCTTCAGGTTATTCCATTCTGAATCCTGTAACTCCTGTTTGATATCTTTCTGGATTTCCAGCAAACGTGGATGACGTATTCTGGCGTGTTTGGGTATCATCACCCACCTTTCAACAGATTTTTCAAAATCCGGCTGAGGTTTTTCTTTATTGACAGATTGAAGTTCTATATCTGATTTTCCATGTGATATTCTTGTAGTTGACCTGAAAATTATAGGAATCCCGTGTTTGGATGAAAATTCAAATGCATAAGGTATCATGTCTTTTGCTTCCTGAGGAGTTGAAGGGTCAAGACCTGGAATAAGAGAAAACTGAGAATACCGTCTTGTATCCTGTTCATTTTGGGACGAATGACATGCCGGGTCATCTGCTACAATTACAATCATACCACCCTTTACACCCATGTATGCAAGTGTCATTAAAGGATCTGCGGCAACATTTAATCCCACATGTTTCATGGTTACCACTGAATTTACACCAGACATGGATGCTCCTGCAGCCACTTCCATTGCTACTTTTTCATTAACTGACCATTCAACATAAAAATCTCTATCATCAATAGAAGAAAGAGTATCTACTATTTCAGAAGAAGGTGTTCCGGGATAACCTGTTATAACCTGTCCTCCTCCTTCTATAATACCCCTAGCAATTGCTACATTACCAAGCATATATTCGCGCATGCTCATTTAAACTGGTCTCCTGATTTTATTATATAATTATTAAATTAATTAGTTTATCTAAAGCGGCAATATTTTATATTTAGGTTTTGGGATGATGTGATTATATTATGAAAAGTTTATAAAATTTGAAGGTAGAAAACCCCGATGTCTTCATCATCAGGGATGAATACCGTCTAATCTGTATGTCAATCTTAACTGCGTATATATTCTGCAATTGTTTTTTTTGCTTATGTTCTCTATTTTACAGTAGAAGTATTCATAACCAATAAAAACATTTAAATAGATTAGTTATAAAAAATATATAATAAAATGTATCTCACCCAGAAAAACCATATCAAAGCGGATAAACAGAAGTATGAAGCCCTGAAAAGGATTACTAAATTATCTAAAAACCTGTACAATTTTACGTTGTACACTACAAGACAATACTATTTTGAAAATGGAAAGTACCTGAAAAATGAATCTGCTTACCACCTAGTAAAAGATAACGAGAATTATAAACTACTACCATCACAGGTTGCACAGCAGACTATGAAAGTAGTAGATAGGAATATGAAATCGTTTTTCAGGGTTCTAGGCGAGAGAAAAAGAGGCAACTACAACCGACCTATAAAGACACCTGTATACCTACCAAAAGACGGTAAATTTGTATGTATATTTCCAAAGGATATTTTCAAAACCGATGATGGCAACATCAGGTTGTCTATGGGTAAGAATTTCTACAACAATCATGGTGTGAGATAACTGTACTTCAAGTTACCTGAAAATATAATAGGTAAACACATAAAAGAAGTACGGATAATCCCAAAGTATAACGGACAATGGTTTGAGATAGAGTATGTTTACAGAAATCAAGGTGAAAAAGTCGATTTAAACTACAATAAGACATCTATCTATTGATTTAGGGGTAAACAATTTCGCAACCTGTGTAGATACCAATGGGACTGCCTTCATC
>NZ_JAHENT010000073.1 GCF_018609725.1 Methanohalobium sp.
CCTATTACCTGGGTCAAAGAATAAAAAGAGGTTTGTTCCGGTCATCAAACGGTACAATCATCAACGCCGATGTGAATGGAGCTTACAACATCATGAAGAAAGCAATTCCTGGAGCTGTGAAGGGAATAGAGGGTATGGCGTTACACCCGGTGAGATTATCTCACGAATGTAATTGATAATAAAAATTGATGTTTATGTTTATCAATTTTATCAATTGCAATAACGTGAGATGGTTTAGTTTAATGTAATTGAGTTAATTTTTTTAGGTAAACTTTTAGTTTATAGGTTAAGATAGGTGTCAATGTTCCAATCATGAATCCTATATAATGCCCCTGTATGTTTGTTATGTTACCATTATTTAGGATTTTTTCAGGGAAGAGAATTAACCACAAACCTATTGTAAATGTAAAGAATAATAATACAGTAGCTATTGCATACCAGTAAAATGGTATATTTTTTAAGTTACTAGTTACTAGATTATTATTTTTAAACGAATGATATATTTTGATGATATCAATTTTAGCTTCATCAAGAAGGTAAATTGAAAGGATTAAAATTAGTAACAAATCGAGTCCTGTATTTTCTATTAATCCATACCTAATAAGTGATAATATAGATAAATTAAAAAAAATCACAGGGAACAAGAACAAAATTGTACGGTTCAAATTTATATCTGCTTTTTTATATGTATAGGTAACAAATGAGGCTGTAAAATAGCCTAATAGAGATGATACGACACCTGATAATCCCAATATTTTATCCATATCATAAATAAGGAGACTGAACAGAGAAATTCCAAACGGTGCAATAATAAAAATGGTTAACAGGTTTAAATAAAAATTTTTTCTTTCACATAATCCAAATATTCTGAAAAAAATAAAAATTAACAATATTATAACCATATACGACAAAAGGTTGCTCATGAAATGGTTATAATCAAAATGAGCGAAATTTGTGGCGTATATCGTAAAAATAGTGTAATCATCTGTATGTAATATAAAAGCACTATTTAATGAAGTAAAATATACTACAATTAAAAAAAGTGGAAGGAAAACAAAAAGAACTAATATATCAGGTAGATATTGAGTATTCCTACTATTCATATACATATAATATTACTCTTTTGAATAAAAAATCTATAGCAACTAAAAGAAAATAATACAAGTTATTATATTTCATTATATTACTATATTGATTTTTACGAAGATGGGGAACAGGGGTATTTGAAAGCCAACGGTTTCTAACCGTCATAAAACAACCCTGTTGATTAGTGTTTTCAAACCCGATACATTATATGATTGTCAATCATATAATAAATGCAATGGTAAACAGGTGGACATATAGCAATACTACAGTCTTCAATATAGGGTACCATTTAATCTGGTGTCCGAAATATAGAAAAGTTGAATACATCAATACTGAATATACTTCGCAGAATTGCAGTAGATGTGGTTATCTGGGTATTAGAAACGGTGAATCGTTCAAGTGTCCTCATTGTGGGCACGTTGATCATGCGGACGCAAACGCGGCGGTTCAATATAGCTTTGCGTCCAGGTGGTCAATCTGGTGCAGACAGAGATGCATCGTACGGGAGTACTGGCGCCCCGCAAGTGGCAACGGTGTGACGCCCACCGACCACAGAACCCAACAGATTTATCCGTGGGAGTATGTCAGAATATATACAACCAACAATATTTATTTGATATATTGCGTATTGTGAATACTTATCTCAGAAAGGATGGTATGTATAAAGATTTACCAGTTGTTTTATGTTTTCATACGCATCTTTATCCATTTGGAGGTTCATGATATCACCGTTTTCTTGCATGGTGTTTATAAGGTTTTCCGCAGCTTCATTTATTGATAAAGGATGATTTTTACTATCATATCCAAAACACTCCAGCATCCGGAAAATTTTAAGTGGGTCAGGTGCTTCCAAGTTAAATTGTTTCAATAATTCAGGATTTGAAAATATATCATGTGGTGTTCCTGAGGCTACTATCTTTTCATTAAGAACATATATTCTATCTGTAAGATATGATATTGTGTTCACATCATGAGTAGCTATTATAGTAGTAATACCTTCTTTTTCATTAAGTTCCCTAATAAATGATATAAACTCTGATTTGCTTTTAGGGTCAAGATTAGCAGTTGGTTCGTCCAAAACAAGTATTTTAGGTTCCATCGAAATAACTGCAGCCAATGCAACTTTCTTTTTTTGACCAGTGCTCAAATGTTGGGGTACTTCATTTTCAAATCCTTGAAGTCCTACTCTGGTCATGGATTTTTTAACTCTTTTTTCAACTTCTTTTTTGTCCAGACCCATATTATAAGGTCCAAAAGCAACATCGTCATAAACTGTCGGCATGAATAGCTGGTCATCAGGGTCCTCGAATAAAATCCCTACATATTGAATCCGATCTTTTATATTCATTGAACTGATTGGTTGTCCAAAAATATAAACATCATCGCTATTTGATTTTTTTAATGTACCGTTTAGATGTAGTAAAAGAGTGGTTTTACCAGCACCATTTGGACCCATGATTGTAATTTTTTCTCCTTCAAAAACCTCCATATCAACATCATTTAAGACTTTTTTACTGTTTGGATATGTGTAATCCAAATTTTTTATGGATACTGCAGTTTTTTTCATTATATCACCGGATATATATGTACGCCTAACGCTAAGACAATCATAAAAATTGTTAGTGCATAGTCAGAAAACATTAAATTGTAATTTGTATCCATTCTTGGTTTTCCTTCATAACCCTTTGAAATCATCGACTTATGTACCCTTTCCCCTCTTTCATAACTTTTAACAAGTAACATTCCTATCAAGTTACCTATAGTAGATAATCCATATCTGTTGGCTTTAATTTCAAAACCTTTTGCAGACATTGATTTTTTCATATTTTGAAATTCATCCACCAAGACAAAAATATATCGATAAGAAAATACAATCATCTGAACAACTACATTCGGCAATTTCAACATATATAAAGCTTTTATAATGGTATCAAACCTGTTAGTGGCAAGCATTAAAAACGCAATAATTAAAGCAGCAGTAGCTCTGAGAAATATAAGTAACCCAAGTTTTAACCCTTCCAGAGTAACACTTACAAAATATGAACCTATTATTATGTTACCTTCTACTGTAAAGCACATTATCACAAAAATAGCAAATATGAATATTATTGGATATTTTAAGCGTGCATAAACAAAACCAATAGGTAATTTAGAAATAAATATGAGACTTACTGAAAACAAAACAGCAAACAGAGCTACTGTCAAACTTTCGATAAAAGCAAAAGAAAATATAAGAGCTGTAAATGTAATAATCTTTGCTCTGGGATTAAAATTGTGTATTACTGATTCGATTTCTGAATATGCGTCAACCCTTGGATAGTTCATTGTTTATTTTAGTTCCCTGTTCATTTATTCATTTTCGTTTTCGTATTTTTTCTTTATTTTTCTGGCATTTGCCATCATACCAATACCTGCAATACCAGCAATGTATCCAAAACCAGATACTATTCTTGCAGGCATAGGCAGTCCATCAGTATCACCATTACTGGATGACCCCTTAGATGAGGATGACGACTGAGAATCTAGTCTTACCTTTTTTTCAACTTGGTGTCCGAAATCAGATGCCACTAACTTATAAACATCATGTCCTTGTTGAGGTTCAAATGAATATATCCCATTTTCGTCTGTTGATTTGTCCTCTATATAGGGTTCTTCATCATTTTCAGTAATTAAATAGACTTTTACCTCAGCATCTTTCATAGGGTCGCCGCCTCCATAATAGGCTTTGACCTTGATTTTATCAACTGATTTTTCGATAACATCCATATGCACACTGTGTGCAGATGCAGTAGGAACGAAAACCATAGTTAAAATGGCGATTACCAGTAAAATTCGGTTAAAATTCAGTACCATATTTAGATCCCTCCATTGATTTTTCATTTTTATGAATTTTTATAGGCAACAATTCAGGTTTAACTTTAGAGAGATATGTCACAACAGACCCTGTGATTATTGCTTCAACTATCATTAGCGGTGCATGTGTTGCTGCAGATACCTGTGCAACACCGATAAATTCTTGACCTGTTGTTAATAGAGTTATAGAAAGCAATATAACGGTCATAAAAATAGCTGCTCCGCCACTGAAAGCACCCATTATTTTTTCAGAAATACCGAAATCATAACCTTTTTTGAATGCATAGTAACTCAAAAGAGCAGGAATACCAATATTCATTGCGTTTATACCAATGGTGGTCACTCCTCCATGCTGGAACAGGAACGCCTGTAATATGAGACCCACCACCAATGACAGATATGCAAGTGGACCAAGAACGATACCTACAAGACCATTGAAAATCATATGAACGCTTGTAGGTCCGATTGGAAGATGTATCAGGGACGCCACAAAGAAAGCAGCTGTCATTACAGAAAATTTGGGAATTTCTTCTGTAATATCAGATTCTTGACTCCTCCACCAGAGGGTTAGAAACGCTAAGACAATTGTTATCGTCCATCCACCTGTTACAACAGTAGCGGAAAGGACTCCATCTGATATGTGCATTGTTTACAATCCTCCAGATAGTCTTATTATTTAATAAACAAGGTCAAACACATGGGTGGATTTAACAAGTTTCACCCATGCTTTATTTTTATTATTCATTTTCTTTTTACAAGATAGACAACTGCAAATAGCCCTGATATTGCTAACAATGAACCAAACCCTGGGCTCTCAACAGCTCCTTCTTGTTCAGATTCTGAAGATTTAGAACTGGATTCGCTTTCGGATGATGAACCTTCTTCATGTTCGTGGTCATGTTCTTCTCCAGTTTCAATCATATCGTTTTCAATTTCAGAAGCATGCTCTTTAAGATGGCTTCCAATTTCACCGAGTTCGTGGAACTCATGGTGAATGTCTTCAGCATATTCTTTGTGTGATTGCGGTGTATTTTCTTCAACTTCATGAACAGCATCTGATTTTGAGTTCAGGAGATTGGCTAATTCATCGATATTTTCGTTGATTTCACTAATTTCAGTTTTTACCTTATCCTTGTTTTCATCCGGGTGTTCAATTCCTTCAAGAGTTTCGACATTACTGATGATTTCTTTTGCAATGTGTTCTATTTCGTGAGAAGATTTGTGAACTGTCTCTGCTTTTGCTCTCAGGTCACTATTTAACGATTTGTCATCAGCAATCTTTGCGGATTCAGTGTGGATAGTTTCTGCCACGCTTATAATTTCATTTGCGTGTTCTTCAACTTCTACCAGTGATTGCGGAGCATCATCATGGGAATGTCCTTCATGAGCAGATACTGGCATACTCAAAGCAAATACAAGTAAAGTTGATACTAAAATCATTCCTAATTTGTTGAATTTATTCATCAAAATCACCTTTCATCTATTAATTTAATAAAATTCGGTATGCAATCATGATGTAAATATAAATTAAATCAATTTGGATTTGACAAACGAACGTTAACCATATGGTTAAAATGAAGTAATAAATTCTGAAACAAGGGATTAAGAAAAAAATTGAGATTATTATTTGAACTAATTATATCAAGTCAAGTTGATTAATTTAAAAATGCTAAAAAATAATATGGTAGAAGTAAAATTTTAAATTTTTACCAACAACCATGAGTATAGTTCAACTATTATCTTCATGGTCTTTAATGTTAATATCGAGTCTCAGCCTGGTAATAGGTTCTAGTTTTTTCCATTCTACAATAGCGTCATCCTCAAAAGTACATTCATGAACGGTTTTATCTGACATTTTCCCGTTGACTTCATAAACGAAAAAACCCTGTTCTCCCTCTGTAGATACGACCGCTTCTCTGTCTCCTATCTTTTTTACTTCAACAGATGAGACCTTTTTGAGTATATCAAGGAGGTTGGTTCCTCTTTCAACTTCTATATCTTTAGTTGGTGCGAATTTATCCAAAATGGTATAGATATTTTCCGTATTAACTTTTAATATATGAGAATTGCCAAATTTTTGGCGTTCAACCAGTTCTGCATTTTCTAATATTCTTATATGTTTTGCAGTTACTGGAACAGATATGCCTAATTCATTGGCTATACCTGTAATATGCATTTCATTATCTGCCAGCAATTTGAGTATATTCAGTCGGGTATTGCAGCCCAAAGCTTTGAATATTTTTTTATTTTTATTTGTCTCACTCATAATATTCAACTTTTAATTATTTTAAAATTGATATTAATCAAAATTTATTTTCCAGAGAAATTATGATATTTTTATTTGAACAATAAACAGCTGCAAGTATATTGCTTGGTCTAAATTAATTGTAATATTATCCAATTAGTTAGTATGCAAGTGGAGTTTACGTTTATTCAAGTTAATTTTCTTCATCCGGGTAAAAAGTCATTACTTAATATATCTCTATTTATTTGCATTACAATCGTTACCCAAATGGATAATACAGTTAAAAACAAAATTAATCTAAAATAAAATTTGTTATCTGTTAGGCTATTGAATGTGTAATCTAAAAAGTCCATTCTGGTTTAATATTATGTTTTATGTTATACTCTCATTAAATTTTACCCGTATAGGTAATATTTAATACTCAAATAATTCCTTTTAAATTGGTTGAGGTATAAGTATATAGTGGTGTGGAGATAAAACTCTCCCACAA
>NZ_JAHENT010000074.1 GCF_018609725.1 Methanohalobium sp.
GAAATAAAAAGGGAATATTTGTTAATAACCCGAAGGGGTTGGAGCCAAACGTTCAAATTCAGGAGCTGGCGGTGAAAAAAAAAACAAAAAAATACTAATTTTTGGTGCAGGTGGCGCTTCCAGAGCAATATGTTTCCAGTTTGCAAATGACGGTGCAGATTTAATAATTGCCAACCGTACAGAAAGTAAAGCCGTTGAACTTGCCGAAGATGTAAAAAGCGTGGGTAACGCAAGGGGAACTGGATTTTCAAATTTGGAAGAGTTGATTGCAGAATCCGATATCCTCATAAATACTACCACAGTTGGGATGCATCCTAATACAAAAGATACCATCATAACCAGCGAACAGATGCACTCTGGACTTGTTGTATTTGATATTGTATACAACCCACTGGAAACCCGGCTTTTAAAAGAAGCAAAATCTGCAGGTGCTATACCCGTAAACGGATTGATGATGTTTGTATATCAGGGTGCAGAAGCTTTTAAAATCTGGACGGGTGAGAATCCACCGATAGAAGTCATGAAAAATACAGTTTTGGAGGAGCTTAAAAGTTGAACAATAGCATCCTAATAATCGGTGGTACCGGAGAAATGGGGCAATGGTTTGCAAAATTCTTCAAAAGAGAAGGATTCGAAGTTACATTATGGGGTAGTAGTCAGCGTGTGGATATAGCGGATAAACTAGGAGTGAATTTTGCCTCTGACCTTGACATTGCTATTGAAAAAAGCGATATAGTTATCGTTTCAGTCCCCATCGATATCACGGAAAAAGTTATTTCAGAAACTGCTCCAAAAATGAAACCAGGTAGTTTGTTGATGGATTTTACATCCATAAAGACAAAACCTGTTGAAGCCATGAAAAAATATGCACCTGAAAGTGTTGAAATTCTTGGCACACATCCAATGTTTGGTCCATCCATACCCAGCTTATACGGTCAGATTATAATAATGACACCGGTATCCGGAAGATGTGACAATTGGTTCCCTATTATTAACTCTGTTTTTGAAAACAACGGCGCTCATATAGAGGTTATCGACCCGAAAGAACATGATGAATTTGTTTCGGTAGTACAGGGGCTTACTCATTTTGCATACATCACCATAGGTTCCACCTTTAAAAGACTGGATTTTGATGTTTCCGAGTCACGGAAATTCATGAGTCCTGTTTATGACATAATGATTGATTTTGTGGGGAGAATTATCGGTCAAAACCCATATCTTTATGCACTTATACAAATGGAAAATCCTGAAGTTTTAAAAGTTCATGACGCTTTTAAAAAAGAATGCAACAATATTTCAGAAACCGTAAGACAGCATGATGTTGAAAGTTTTGTAGAAAATATGAAATCAGCAGCATCCCATTTTGGTGATACAACATCTGCTCTACATCGGTCTGACAAACTAATAAATTCAAAACTGCAGGAATTTGACCAGATAGCAAAGCTTGTAGGTAAAGAATGCGGACTTGTACACAGATATTCAGGTGTTACTCATGTAGGGATTGTTGAAAAAGTTAAACCGCGACATGTTGTTTTATCCAAACCACATCAGAAAAACAAATCTATATCTCTTAAAATAGAGAATGTACGCCTTTTATCCGAAAATGAACTCATACAATGGAAAATTAACAACCTAAAACACATAACAAGAGACATTTCTGTTTTCATCCCTACTAATGCAGTACCCGAAACCATAAAGGATATAATTTCTGATAATGACAATGTTGTAGATACAGAAATTATTGATACATTTTCAGGGTTTGAATATATAGAAAATCTCAGTGTTACATACAGGATTACAGTTCTTGAAGATAGCAATCCCAACCTGATACAGGATGAGGTAAAAAAATTGCTTGAAGGACTGGGATGTTACCCAAGAAGTTGAAAAATGAAAGTGTTAAATCTGGATTACAAGGTGTTCTAAGGCTTTTTCAGGGTCTTCCGCTTTGACCACACCCGATGCCAGTAAAACTCCTGCAGATCCAAGCTCAAGAGCAGCCTGCAAGTCTTCTCCTTTGGATATTCCTGCACCACAGAGTACTTTCACGTCTTCATTTACATTTTTAACTGCATCTACCGAACCTTTAACCACCTGCGGGTCTGCACTTGACACTGGTACCCCTGTACCTATTAGTTCCGGTGGTTCTATTGCTATATAATCGGTTCCAAGGGATGCTGCTGACGCGCTTGTATTCACATTATTAGTACATACTATAGTATAAAGCCCCGCTTTACTGGCAGCTTTTACCGAAGAATCGATATCTGCAAGTGTTAACCTTCGCTCGGAATGATTTATCAGTGTACCGATTGCACCAGCATCTTTTACACATTGAGCCAAAATCTGACCTGTGTGACTTCCTCCATCAATTCCATCGATGTGCTGTGAATAAACAGGAACATCCACATGTGAAGCTACCCGGTATATATCACAGAATTGGGGTGCTACACCTATATCCACATTATATTTTTCTGATACTTTTTTGCAGGCTTTTGCAATAGTTACGGCCTTTTCTCCTGTACCCTGTAGATAGGTCTTTAGATTTACCACTATTAGAGGTGATTTACTCAAATTCATTTATACTCCCTCCAGAATAAATAATAAATGTGGATTTAGATTGAATCCACAATTTAGAAATCGGTCATTACTCTATACTGGTCGATTTCCGGTTTGTTCAAAACGTCAAGGAATTTTTCAGATACCTGACGGACATCTTTAGCATTGGTAATAGCCCTTCCTGCTACTACTATATCCGCATCAGCTTTTAGAGCATCTGGGATGGTATCTACACGTATACCACCGGCAACAGCAACCATTATCTTTGGAGAGAGTTCCTTAATCGCATCAATACTTCCCCACGCATATTCAGTCTCTTCAACATCAATTGCCCGGTGGAGTTCAACCACATCAGGCAAGTCATCCAGTTGTCTAAGTATAGACATTGGGTCTGGTTCATTGAGGGTATCCATTACCACATAGATGCCTGTTTTATGAGCCTCGTTAATTGCTTTGTTAATAGTTGACACTGGAGCAAGGGCGGAAACAACTATTGCATCTGCTGTGGCATCTGAAACCATACGTGCCTCGAGATTTCCTGTATCCAGTGTCTTCAAGTCCGCAACTATAAACGCATCAGGTTTGACCTCTCTGAGACGGGAAACTACGTCCACACCATAACGTTTGATAAGAGGTGTTCCGGCTTCAAGTATGAGATGGTCGCTCTGTGGCAGTTGAGAGATGATATTTTTCACTGCATCAAGGTTTGGATTATCCAATGCAACCTGTAGATATGGTGGATCCCACAGCCTTGTTACTTTGAAGCCCATGATTGCATGCATACTCTTGTCCTTTTCTTCACACATTGTATCAACATCAGGGAACCCGTCCATTGCACGCTTGAGTGCAAGTTTGGTAGCACCGTAATTGTACCTGTAGATTTTATTGTAATCAGATGCTTTGGGATGTATAAATACACTTGCTACCAGTACGAGTTCATCGGCTTTATCCTTTGGTATAACACCATCTTCCACTGAATCGGCAACTGCCTTTGCTACAGCAGCCTGAGCCGGTCCAAATACCTGTTCTGCCTGTTCCATATTTTGCACTGTAACCTTAGGCACAATCAATGTGGATGGTTTGGTGGGCAGATTTGGACGTATGACAGACAGCATCGGGGTATGACCTGCAGACAACTGTGTCATACCTGTAGCAAATGCCTGTCCTACCGGTCCATCCTTGTCACCGACCATAAGGTCTACATGTGCAAGCTCTGGTTCTTCACCTATTAATGCTTCTCCAACCAATAACATAATACACCAATATTTTTCTTTTTTTATATAGGTATGTATAAATTAGTTAATATTTAGATTAATTTTGGACACGTATCATTCAAAACACACGAATCACATCTGGGAGATACTGGACGACATGTATTTTGTCCAAAGTGTACAAACAATTCATTAATCTTATTCCACAGATTTTCTGGAACTATATTTTTGAGTTCTTTTTCTGTTTGTTCGGGTGTTTTTGTACCTACCAATCCAAGACGGTTTGATATTCTATGGACATGAGTATCTACAGCTATTGCTTTTTTGGAAAATGCATATGTCAGTACACAATTTGCTGTTTTTCTGCCTACACCCGGTAGTTTCAATAAATCATTAAGATTATCTGGGACCTGCCCATTATACTCGTCCAGAATCATTTTAGATATCTGTTTGATACGCTGGGTCTTTACACGATAAAAGCCTACATTTTTTATCAAACTTTCTATTTCATCTTCATCTGCATGAACCAGTTCTTTAGGAGAACTGTATTTATCAAAAAGGGTTTTTGCTGAAGAATTTGTCACACTGTCACGGGTTCTCTGGGAAAGGACAGTAGTTATCAAAACATAAAACGGTTCACTGTTTTGATAATATAAAATTTCAGGATATTCATTTTCAAGGCGGTGCAAAACCTCTTTAACATTCATTGTTCGGGTCTTAAATCACAATGATATAAAATTCTTTGCTGTATAATAGGGTATTCTTGGTAAAAGCCATTTTATAAATGAAGAGTAACCTGAATTTCCTGTTACCAGATGAATAAACCTGTAAAGCATCTTCTCGTTATTAACAAGCATTTTTGCAAATATATCAGGGTGCCGATAAAACACTTTTGAAACTATATACGAATACTTTAAATCATCACCAAATTCACAATTACATTTATCCTGATATTCTGAAAGCATAGCTTTTGAAAAATCATTTTTGTAACAAGCATCGACAACGGTTTCAGCCGCTAATCTGCCGGATATTAAAGCATAATTTATCCCTTCACCCAGAAAAGCATCTACAAATCCTGCAGCATCACCTGTAAGTAAAACACGGTTATTGTATGTTTTTCTTTTAACACCGCCTATTGGTAAAAAATGTCCACTGGGCTTTATATAATCAAACCCAAGATTGTTTATGAATTCATAATATGACTTGAGAGAATTAGATGATTTCGCTGCATCAATACCTCCTATACCTACTGAAACATAGCCGTCCTTGGGAAATACCCACCCATACCCCTTTTTGATTTTATCAAAATGGAATTCCACTATATCTGGATAATTCTTATCAATATACTCTTTTGACAATGGTATGTCTGATGCAAGTGAAAATGCCGTTTCGTCAGGTTTTAATTGTGGTCTTACATATCGAGCACAAACACTGTTTACACCATCCGCACCTATCACATCCTTGGCTTTAAATACGCCTGCAGTTGTGTGTATTTCAACATGATTGCTTTTAATATTCAGTGATTTAACTCTTGTATTTTGAAGGAGTTTAGTTCCTGAATTAACAGCTTTTGTAGTAAGATAGTTGTCAAACTCTTTTCTGGATACCATAGAGGCAATAAGTTCATCAGAACGGGATTCAAGAACTTGGTTTCCATACCGCACTCTTGCTCCAAAACACTTTCTTTTTACCAGATTAACAGGTACATTATGGTCAAGATGTTTTAAGGCTTGGCTGGATATCCCACCTGCACAGGTTTTATCTCTTGGCAGATAATCCTTTTCAATAATCATTGTGCTCAAACCTGCTTTTGCAGTATATTCTGCAGCTGTTGAACCCGCAGGTCCAGCCCCTACTACTATTACATCCTGCATGTAATAAAAAGATAGAACAACTAATATTTCAAAATTAGCATATTGTTAAAAGTCATTTTCGCAAACAACCATCCCTTATTTATAACATAAATAATATTTATTGTAGCTTGGTTGCGATAGATTAAGGGCCCGTAGTCTAGCAGGTTATGACGTCGCCTTCACACGGCGGAGGTCTTGGGTTCGAATCCCAACGGGCCCATCTCTGTTTTCTGATTTAGTATTTTTACCAGACTCCTCTTGAAGAATGAGGTCTCTGAGTTCTTTGATTTGGTATTCAAGGTTTATAATTCTGTTTTCTAGTGGATTTTCAAATTCAGAGTTTAAACACTCATGGTCTACTACGATTAAAAAAACCTGTTTACCATCATGGGAGGTAGGATATATCTATATTAAATCGATAAATCCTCGATCTTAAAATTTTATATGCTGTATCAAAATAAACAAATATTTGCAATTCATAAGTATTATTAATATATAAATTGTTTTTATAAGGAGTTTTGTGGGGTTTTAAAATATCAGGCAATGTATTGAATTCTGTTTATGAATCCGTTGGTGATGGGGTTTGTATTAATGAAGTTATCTATAATGATAATGGCCATCATGTAGACTATAGGATAATCGATGCGAACTCTGCTTACGAATCCATTACAGGATTCAAAAGAGAAGAAATCGCAGGTCAACGAGCATCAGTGGTATATAATACAAAAAATCCACCACATCTTAATATCTACGCAAGAGTAGCCGAAACAGGTGAAAAAGCTAATTTTGAAACATATACTCCACAATTGAGGAAACATTTCAATGTATCAGTCATTTCTCCTGAAAAAGGAAAATTCATCACTATATTAACAGATATTACAAACAATAGTGAAATTGATGGTGAGCTGGAGAAAGTTTATGAAAATGTACCAGTAGTCCTTATGCTGGTCGATTCTGACAGAAGAATTCTAAAACTAAATAAAAACGCAGAGCTTTTTGCTGGTAAATCTTCAGAAGAGCTGGTAGGTTCAAGAGGTGGTGATGCTCTGGGCTGTCTACATTCACTGGATGACCCTGAAGGTTGTGGATTTGGACCGCATTGTAAGGATTGTATAGTAAAAAATACTGTTCTTGATACGTTTGAAACCGGTAACAACCATTACAATATCTAAGCATCTTTACCCTTTATAGTGGATGGCCGTGAAAAGGATCTGAAATTCCTACTATCAACATCACTCATCAATACAGAAAATAGATCAAAAGTTATTGACAGCATCCAGGACATAACTGAACGCAAGGAGACTGAAAAAGAATTAAAAGAAAGTGAAGAGAGGTTCAGAACACTTACAGAAAAAGCGGCTGACGCTATCATAGCACATGATTTTGACGGCAACATCGTATATGCAAATGAAACTGCAAGTAAAAATCTTGGATATTCAAGAGATGAAATGTTGTCGTTAAACGTTATTGATATTGATCCTTATGTTGATGTCGATGTTTTCAGGGATAAATACTGGAATAAAACATCTTCAGATACTTCATATTTTATAGGAACCTATCATAAAAGAAAGGATGGAACTATATTTCCCGTAGAAGTCAGGCTAACTCGTATCAATTTGAATGAAAAACCTGTAATACTGGCCTATATACGGGATATAACTGTACGAAAGCAAGCAGAAGAACGTCTTAAGGAACAAAAGGAACAGGTAATAGAAACTGAAAGAATAAGGCAACTTGAACTTCATCACAGGATAAAAAATAATCTTCAGATAATTTCCAGTTTGCTCAACCTCCAATCAGAAAAATTCACAGATGATAATGTAAAGGATGCTTTTATAGATACACGAAACCGAGTCATTTCAATGTCTCTTGTCCATAACAAATTATATCAAGCCAAAGGTCTGGAGAATGTGAATACAAAGGATTACATAGGTGATCTTGTTGACCACCTTAATGAACTATACAATGTACCCAACATAGATATAAACATTGATGTTGAGGATATATATCTTGGAATTGATACCATAATACCGCTTGGGATGCTTATTAATGAGATTTTGTCCAATTCTTTAAAATATGCATTTTCTGAAAGTGAAACGGGTAAAATTGAGATAAAACTTTATCAAAATAATAATAAAAATTATACGCTGATTGTTGCCGACAATGGTAAAGGAATGCCTGAGAATATAGATGTCAAAGATGCAGATACGCTTGGACTACAACTTATAAAAAGCCTAATAGACCAGATTGGCGGTGATTTTGAAGTAAATAAAGAAAATGGTACAAAATATATCATCAAGTTTAGTAGTTAATTTTTTGTTATGCAGAGAATTTAAAAACTAACCTCAAATTAATAAGATACCCAACCTGTGCCGCCCAAAATCACACAGATTGGATAGAAAACCATTTTTAACTACTTTTGACCCTGTATCATGGTTAACCCCACTCAACCAACAAAAACGCTCGTCCACTACTTTAAGCAGATGTAGGTTTTCTTCTATTTTCTACATCCACCTACTATTTCTTTCTAATGCCCTATAAATATATATAATAAACGATAATTACAATTTTTTAGTTTTAAATATTAATAAAGCGTTAAAATTTTTAGCGGTGTTATAAAATTGCTATTGCTATATCATATAAGTGAATGGATTTTAAAGCAAAATTAATTAATATATGTTACAGAAACGTAATACTTTGTTAAAAAGTATCAACCATCCAACATTATACAACGAAAACATAAAATTATTATACTAAAATTTATATTTTTTAATACTAAGAATAATATATTAACAAAGTACATACTATAAAAATCCATAATTCAAGAGTAGGATAATATAATTTAAAGAGGGGAGAGAATTTAATTGCCAAAATATAAATACAAAATATTAATTGAAAGTACACCTGAATATGAGGTTTATGTAAAAATACCTCATAGATACATAGAAAAAAATAACCTTGAATTCAAAAATGCTACCACTATTTTAAACGAAATAGGCGGAGATTATTTAATGTTGGATGCGTATTATCAGGGAGTATGGGTGCCCAAAAATATAATCCAATTTGAAAAGGTTAAAACTCATTCATTAACCAGTCATATAGAAAGTTAACCCTACATATTCAGTATCAAATAAAATTATTATTATATCATATTAATAACAATATATATCATGAAACAAAACTGTGTGTTATTCTATGATACTATGTACATAGATATACTGTTTTTATGTTCATAATTTGACAATATATCTACATGAAGTTTATCTAAATGTCCATAAATAGAGTGAAATGAGTCTTTGAAGGTATTGATAAAAATGTAAAGTGTGAGGCAATGAAAAACATTAATTAAAAACGGAAAAATCTACGGAGGAATGTTTCTATAATTGCCTCACTCCATCTACATTTTACAATTATACATTAGCGATATATAAAATATATCAGAGAAAACTATTTTTAATTGTTTTTAACGCTTGAATATAAAATAATATGTAAAGATAATCTTTTTATCTCATTAAATATATTCCTACTTATAGGAGTGAGGGGTATAAGCAATGAGAGGTAAAAGTTTAACATTTTTATCTTTAGTTATCATCATATTTTTATTTACGACTACAGGAAGCATTGCCGATGATAATAATCCAAAAGATGATAATATAAATCCTATTGACAGCAAGAGTGGTGCAGACAATACTCAAAAAGTAAATGCTGAAACTACAAACAAAGATGAACAGGGATTTCAGATTAATATTCCAGGAGTATTTACCAATTACAAAAATGACAAATCAACTGATTCCCTTATTAAAGACTTATTAAACAGTAGCAATGAAGATACACGTATCAAGGCCGCAAAAGCTCTCGGAGAAAAAAGAAGTCAAAATGCAATAGACTCATTGATAAAAGCATTCGAAGATGAAAGTGTATATGTTAAAATCGCTGCTGCTAATTCACTGGGTAAAATCGGAAACCCTGCAACAGAAGAGCTTCTTGAAGTGCTTGACAGCCATAACGAAGATGTGCGCAAATTTTCTGTTAAAGCACTTGAGGATATCAAAAATGATAATACTGTAGATGAATTGTCAGATGTTTTGTTAAATGACAAAAGCAGTGATGTTAGAGAAAGCGCCGCAAAAGCCCTCGGTAATATCGGCGACAAGAGAGCCGCTGAACCACTGATTAATGCTCTTTTAAATGATACTGATGAAGATGTAAGAAGTAATTCTGCTGTTGCTCTTGGAAAAATTAAAAATGAAAATGCTGTAAAACCTTTGTCAAACGCTCTTTTGAATGACAAAAGCAGTGATGTTAGAGAAAGCGCCGCAAAAGCCCTCGGTAATATCGGCGACAAGAGAGCCGCTGAACCACTGATTAATGCTCTTC
>NZ_JAHENT010000075.1 GCF_018609725.1 Methanohalobium sp.
ACCATGAGGGACCTTAGGGAAGAACTCGGTATCGGCGTCTTAACATCTGTTGAAGGTGCTCCAAAAGGCATCTCTGCCAAGATGAACATCGAGGAACTGCTCGACATCAAGATCAACTCATGTGAAAAATTCAGAAATCAGACTAAATAATCTGCAATTATTGATATAGAAAAACATGTTATTATAACTATAATTGTTGTTTATATATTGTTAAAATGGAGTTTATTACAAGGGAGTGTGATTAGTTATGGCTGAAAACGAGGAACATGAATTAATAAGAGCCATTGACTGGAAACAAGGGCTCGCAATAGCACTTGGTGTTCCATTACTTGTACTTCCGTCAATAGGCTACTTTGCTGGTTATCTATGGGCTTTTGCAATAATGGTATGGGCACTTTCGGTTATCCAGGGATTCTTCCAGAACTTTGCCTATGGAGAACTTGCAGTAATGTTTCCAAAAGCTTCTGGATTACCCGGATTTGCGCAGAATGTTTTTGCAGGAAAAGGTGGCAAATTTGACAGAGGTAAATTGATAGGAGGTTTCAGTGCATGGGGATACTGGTTTGCATGGAACCCTGTTATGGCAATTATGGCAATTCTTATCGGTACATATCTGCATCAGATGTTACCTGAGATAGGTATTTCACAGTATGTACTGTCAATTATAGCAGGGATATTAATGTACGGTGCACTACTGATAATTAATTCACGCGGTCTTTCAAGTGGTGCACTGGTTGGAATGATACTGGCTATCCTTTCCTTGGCGCCTCTTGTAATTATATCGGTTGCGCCGTTTGCAACCGGTGATTTTCAGCTTGCAAATATAACAGACTCATGGTTGCCGACTGATTGGACATGGGATTTGCACCATATACTGATTCTGTTAGGTGTCTTTGCAATGGCAGAATGGAGTGCATGTGCATGGGAGACTGCTGCGGTATATGGTCCTGAATACAACAAACCTAATTCAGATCTTCCAAAAGCAGTATTTGTCTGTGGATTTGTATGTCTGATTGTATTCGTACTTGTGCAAACAGCAGTCACCGGTACACTGGGTGTGGAAAGACTCCTTGAAGTCCCGTTTTCACCACTGTTACCGGTTTCACAGGCAGCCTTTGGTCAGGCAGGTTCATATGTTGCAATATTTGTACTGATATTTGCAATGATCTTGATTACCCAGACCGCATTCCTTGGCTCTTCAAGAGCAATGCACTCAATGGCAAAAGAAGGTAATCTGCCACCAATACTTGGAAAAACAAATTCTGCAGGAACACCTATCAATGCAATGATTCTTACTGCACTGTTCAATTTGGTGCTTATAGGTTTGCAGAACCCAGCAGCTGTACTGGCCGCATCTGCAATCGGATATTCTGTAGCAAATGGAATAAGTTTGTTCTCTTATGTAAAGGCAAAAACCGACCCACATTTGTCACAACTTGAGAGACCATTTAAAGCACCAAGAGGCTGGAAGTATGTTGCATTGGCGTTTGGAATACTTAATATACCACTTTTCCTTATAGGTGTGATTTATCTTAACAGTCTTGAACTTGGATGGACCTCAACCTATATAGGAATAGGAGTGTTGGCAGCATATATACCAATCTGGTACTACACACAGAATAAGGCCTCTAAACATGCTGAGGAGGCATCAATGACAACCGGTGTTTAAATCTTTAAGGATCAGGAGTTTCCCTGTTTCCTTATTATTTTTTATTACCAAAATGAAAAATTAAGGGGGATATTTACAAATGGCAGATGTTGCTTGTAGTGAAATTTATAATAAAATTGTAATTGCAACAGACGGATCCGAAAATTCCAAGAAAGCTGTCCAATCAGGAATAGAACTTGCATCCTGTACAGGTGCAGATGTATACGTTGTGTATGTTGTATCAACACGCAGCCGTTTTGGAGGAATTCCTCAAAGAGGTGCTGACTGGATACAAACCTTAAAATCTGACTTGGAAGAAGAAGGTAAAAAAGCATTAGATGATGCGAAAAAAGCCGCCGAAGAAAAAGGGGTAAATATAGAAACAGCTATACTTGAGGGGCATCCTGCTAATCAAATAATAGATTATGCAGATAAGAATGGAGCTGATATGATAGTTATAGGAACACTTGGTAAAACAGGCGTTAACAAATTCTTGCTTGGAAGTGTGGCACAAAATGTAGTGGCACATGCAAATTCCAAAGTGCTTGTTGTTAGAGACTGATTGAAAATAAATATAATACAGGAGATAACCTCCTGTTCAATTTTTACTATCTGTTTTCCAGCCACCATATTTATTAAAGTTTGTCACAATTTATCTTACCAGTAAAACCAATAAAGTTTATAACAAAGCGGAGATACATTCTAACATGGATGGAGATGAAAAAGTAAAAAAAGTTAAAAAACAGATGTACAGATGGACTTATAGATATGCCAGCAGAGTAGGGTATAAATTAAATCCAGATGATGAAATGCTGGATCTTGTTCTTGAAGGACTTGCAAAAAACAAAATTAAACATGGTAGACGTTACTGTCCATGTAGGATTATTACCGGTGATGAAGAACAGGATAAAAAAGTGATCTGTCCCTGTGTTTATCATAAAGATGAAATTGATAACGATGGGATGTGTCATTGTGCGCTATTTTTTTATGACGGATTTGAATAATTAACCAATTTGAAGTGGGTCTTATGGCAAACGCAATGGAAATATATCAATTACTTCCCAAAACCAACTGCAAAAAATGTGGAAAATCAACCTGCATGGCATTTGCCACTGCACTGCTTTCCGGTGAACTCAGACTTGATGATTGTCCAGAAATACTGGAGGATAAATATAAACAAAATTATGAAAAGTTATCAGAACTTGTAGCACCAATAGAAAATGCCTCAGAAACAGGAATGATAATCCATGAGGGAAAATGTACAGGGTGTGGAAATTGTGTTGTAGCCTGTCCAGTTAATGTTGCTGAAGACCCAAAAGGTACCGGAATTGGGCTGGCTCCTAAAAACGACAGAGTTATACTAAAAGTTGTAAATGGTGTAGTTCAAAAAGGCAATATCCACAATTGCAGGCGTTTTGGTGAAAACAAAATACTATGCAATGCATGTATAGAAACATGCCCCACAAAAGCAATAGAATTTGTATAAGTCATCTATAACGAGGAATTAGTTTGGAAGATGAAGATAAATACAATGTTTGTACTGCATGTTCAATTCTTTGTGATGATATCGAAATAGAAACAGAAAACAATAGTATAACCGGTGTGTATACCGCGTGCAGGAAAGGAGTTTCACGTATCCAAACATGCAATGAGCCGATGCCGTGTACACTGGACGGAAAAGATACTGATGTTGACACTGCTATAAGTGAAACTGCAAATATACTTAAAAAATCTGAAAATCCATTAATTTTTGGGCTTGGAAATTCCACAGAAGGAGCGCAGAAAAAAGCAATTGAACTTGCAAAACAATTAAACGCTAACCTTGATGACACTTCATCCTTCTGTCAGGGACCTGTTGTAGAGGCAATTTTAAACGGTGAAATTAACTATACCTGTACACTTGATGATGTCCGAAACAACGCTGATGTTATCGTTTATTGGGGTGCAGACCCAGCAAACTCACATCCGCGCCATCTGTCCAAATATACATATTTCCCGCGTGGCAAATACCGTCAAAAAGGTTATGATGAAGACCGAACCGCGATAGCAATAGATGTCAGGGAATCATCTACTGCAGAAATATGCGGTAATAATTCCTATCTAATACCTCCGCAAAAAGATGAAGAATTAATTGATGCGCTTATAGATGCTCTTTCGGGTAAAGTTCCGAAAGTATCCTTTGAAATGAATAAAAAACGAATACTTGAACTTGCCAATATACTTAAAAAAGCAAAATATGGGGTTATTTTTGCAGGTCTTGGCCTTGTTTATTCTCTGGATAATTTTGAACCTATAAAACGGTTGATGGATAAATTAAACGAAGTGTCCAATTTTTATTTTAACCCGATGATAGGGCATTATAACATGAGGGGGTTCAACCAGAACCTGTTTAATGAAACCGGGTATATAAACCGGGTCAAATTCAAAGATTCAGAAGTTAAACATGGGTATGAGTATTCTGTTGTGGAGCTTTTAAAGAATAAAAGTGTTGATTCTGCCCTTATAATAGGTTCTGACCCGATGTGTAGTTTGCCCGGTTCAATAGCCAGAAACCTTAACAAAATACCGATAATTACAATCGACCCGTGTGAAACCCTGACATCCAGAAAATCCAGAATCAATATACCATCCGCATTAAGTGGTGTGGAATGTGGTGGAAGTGCGATACGTATGGACGGTGTAAGAGTGAATTTTGAACCAATGATTGAAACCTCCAAAATCTCTGATGAAGAGATACTTCGAAGGGTTATGGAGGAACTCTGATGGATTTTGGGAAATTTTTGGAAACCCCTGAATACGACATTAAAATCATCACCTACAGAGATATATTCCAGAGTGAAGCTCTTGAAAATTCACTTTTTGGTGATGAATATAAGGATTTATCAGCTATCATTAAATTGGACAGCAAAGATATGGAAAAAATGGGTATAAAAAGTGGAAATATTGTATATTTGAAAAACAAATACGGTGACGTAGTTGTAAAAGCTGTAGAATCCGATTCTGAGAATCCACACAGGGGCTATGCATATATGCCAAATAGTCCGTGGTCTAATTCACTTGTTTCTGATGAGACCGGAAATACCGGTGTTCCAAATTATAAATTGATTGATGCATCAATATCAGATGCAAAAGGAGAGGATATAGCAGATATAGAAAAGCTGGAAGTGGTAAATGTCTGATATATCATCATTTTGATATTTTATTATCATCTTTCTGGGGGAGTGTGGTATTTTATGAATAAATTAAATTTGCTTTTAATATTACTCATATTGAGTCTTTTTATATTTTTATCAGGTTGTCTGTCATCATCTGAAAACCCTGAACCTCCAAAAAATTATAGTTACGAAAACGAGACAACTGTTTATCAGGGTAAAAATCTAACTCCAATTTCTGAACAGGGTAATTTTGCTATTAAAGGTACACAGAAAATCGATAAAGAATCTTACCGGCTACAAATTGAGGGGAATAAAACAGTTCCCAAATTATGCAACAAATTTGCATAATATTGCACACAGTATCTAAGAATTGTAAATGGTGTTAAAATAGAAATCATCAATCAAACAGAAGATAAAACATACGAAATTGAATTGTTCTAAGATGTTCTTACTATCATCACGGGTTTTTCCGCAAAAATTTACGGAAGTCGAAGTCATAAGAACAAAAAAATCAAGGAGACAAACGAAAAACTATTTGATGATTATCATGTCGTTTCGAAATAAAGATAAATTTAAAAACACAGTTACATTCACTCTAAAACAGGAGATTTATTTCTCCGGTGAAGATGAGAATATCCTCGATGGACAATCGAAGATATGTAACTGGTTATATAATTATCTTTACGACATGGTCGAATATGACTATAAGTATAATGGTAGTAGGAACAAACTTACCAATAAATACAACTTGAGAAACCAGGTTCCACGAATAAAAGAAGAAAAACCATTCTTGAAAACAGTTTATTCTTCAGTTCTGAAAAACGTGGCGATAAGGTTAGCAAAATCTTATGAAAACTTTTTCCAGATACCCGAAGTAGGACATCCACAACACAGAAGTTGGAAAAACAAGTGGTTCTCACTTGAATATGAAGAAAAAAGTGGGTGGAAAATAGATGGTAAAACCGTAATCATAAGTTTAGGGAAAGACAAATATTCCAAACAACTAAGAGTTGTTGGAACACTAAATGAGAAACCAAAACTTGATGGTGGTGAACCAAGAGCATTCAGATTGGTGAAACAACAAGGGAAATTTTATGCTATATTTACTGTTGTAAAAGAGAAAACTCCAAAAAAAGATGCGGAAAAATGGATTGCTCTCGACCCTAATCATAAGAACCTCTTAACAGCTTATGATTACAAAGGAAATACTATCGAATTCCAGAATTTAGACGAGATAAAATACTGGGATGGCGTGATTGATGATTTAATGTCTAAACGAGATAACTGCAAACGCAAATCTCAATTTATACCTATAAGTGAAACAAGAGGGTATTGGGAACCAAGTAACAACTGGAAAATATACGACAAAGCGCTGGAGAAAGCTCTGCATACCAAACGAGAACAGACAAAGTTGGGTATGTTTACAATAGCAAACTATCTTTGCAGAAACTACGATAAAATCCTAATTGGTGATTATACTCCATCGAAAGAAGTTTCACCGCATAAAAAAGCAAACCGCAGTATATTAAATCAAACTCTCATCGCAAAATTGCGTGGAACAATTGAATGGGTTTGTGAAAGATCAG